>JAIERD010000161.1 GCA_019747155.1 Pseudomonadaceae bacterium | reverse complement strand
AGGGCCAGGTTTACCGCGAGCTGGAAGGTCGCCGCACGCTGCGCACCGAGGTCGATGGGCGGGGTTATTTCGTCAAGATCCACCGTGGCATCGGCTGGGGCGAGATCATCAAGAATCTGCTGACTGCCAAGCTGCCGGTGCTCGGCGCCGAGCAGGAGTTAATCGCCATTGAGCGGCTGCGCGAAGTCGGGGTGCCGAGCATGACGGCGGTGGCCTTTGGCGCGCGCGGGCGCAATCCGGCGGCGCAGCATTCGTTTATTGTCACCGAAGAGTTGGCGCCCACCGTCAGTCTGGAAGACTTCAGCCTCGACTGGGTCAAGCAGCCGCCGGCAGCAAAACTCAAGCATGCGCTGATCAGCGAGGTGGCGAAGATGACCGGCACCATGCACCGCGCCGGAGTCAATCACCGCGACTGTTATATCTGCCACTTCTTGCTGCACACCGATAAGCCGGTGACGGCGGATGACTTCAAATTGTCGCTGATCGACCTGCACCGCGCGCAAAGCCGCCCGAGCATTAGCCGGCGTTGGCGCGACAAGGATTTGGCCGCGCTGTATTTCTCGGCGCTGGATATCGGCCTGACCCGGCGCGACAAGCTGCGCTTTGTTAAAGGCTATTTTGCCGCCGCCCAAGGCTCGTCCTCGTTGCGGCAGATTCTTCGCGATGAGGCGCGCCTGCTGGGGTGGCTGGAAGCCAAGGCGGCCAAGCTCTATGAGCGCAAACAGCGTTACGGGGATGCGCTCTGATGGCGGCGTGGAAACTGGCGGCCAATTACAGCGAGCTGGCGGCGGACTTTGGCAATTTGGAGGCGGTGTTTGCCTTGCAGGGCGCGCGCATCACCAAGGACGCCATCTCCGAAGTGATTCGAGTCGAGCGCGACGGCGTGCGTTATTACGTCAAACGCTACCGCAGCGCCGGCAAGGGCTTGCGTCGTTACCTGGCGCGCACCCGGGTCACCAGCGAGTGCCGTAACCTTAAGCGCTTTGCCAAATGGGACGTGCCGACCCCGCAGGTGGTGGCCGCCGGGTTGGAGCGCAGCAAAGGCGCCTTCGTGCGTGGCGCGCTGATTACCCGTGAGCTGGTCGGCACCCAAGACTTGGCCGAGCTGGTTAATCAGCATGATCCGCGTTTGCGCCAGGCCGATTGGCTACGGGCGGTCAGTCAGCAAGTGGCCGAGCTGACCCGTTGCCTGCATGACCATCACTTCACCCACAACGATTTGAAGTGGCGCAACTTGCTGGTCGATGAAGCCGGCAAGGTGTTTCTGATCGATTGCCCGTCCGGCAGTTTCTGGTGGGGGCCGGTGCTCAGTTATCGGATCATCAAGGATCTGGCCTGCTTGGATAAGGTCGCCAAACAGCAATTGTCGCGCACCCAGCGCTTGCGCTTTTATCTGCAGTATCGCGGCCGTGCGCGCTTGAATGACTCGGACAAGAAGCGCCTGCGCAAGATTATTGGTTTTTTCGAGGGCCGCGAATGAGCGACTTTATCGCCAGCGAAGACCGGGCCCTATTGGCCGAGCATCAACTCGACAGCTTCGAGGCCCTGTGGGCGTTGGAGTTGGAAGCGGTGGACGAGCCCAACACCGAGCGCGGCGGCTACAGCACGGTGTCGCGGCTGCAGTTAGGCGAGCGGGCTTACTACCTCAAACGTCAGACCAATCACCTGACCCGCAGCCTGGCCCACCCTTTTGGCGAGCCGACCTTTGCCCGCGAGCTGCGCAATATTCAGCGCTATCAAGAGCTGGGTATCCCGGCGCTGCAGGCGGCGTTTTTTGCCGAGCGCAGATTTCCCGGCAAGCATTGCGCGATTCTGCTGACCCGCGCCCTGGATGGTTGGACCGATATGTATGAGCTGCTGGGCCAATGGCCGCAACTCGGCGCGGCGCGGCAGCGGGCGATTATCCTGGCAGTGGCGGCCTTGGCGAAGCAGTTGCACGAAGCCGCACAACTGCACGGCTGCTTTTACCCCAAACATATTTTTCTGCGAGAGCAGGGCGAGGGTTTTAGCGCCTGCCTGATCGACCTGGAAAAGACCCGGCCGATGCGCCTGCGCCGCACCGATCGGATCAAAGATCTGGAAACCCTGCTGCGCCGCGCCAGCGTCTGGGAGCCGGCCGAGGTGCAGCTGTTTTTGCAGCACTACCTGGCGGCCGATGAAGACCTCGCGCAATGGTCGCAACGCCTCGGCCTGCGCCAGCAACACAAGGCGGCGCGGCGATGAAACTCAGTGAACTGGCTCGCGCTGGCCGCAGCCCGGCATTGCCGCTGCTAGTGCAGCTGGAAGATGGCGCAGGCCCGGCCACTCTGACCTTGCAGACGCTGCTGCGGGTGCTGCCCGGTCAGCGCTATGTCGGCGTCGCGCAGTGGCGTGGCCGTACCGTGCTGGCCAAGTTGTTGGTCGGCGGCAAAGCCGCGCGGCATTTTCAGCGTGAGCGTGACGGCGCCAAGCTGTTGGCCGAACAAGGCTTGAATACCCCGCAGTTGCTCGCCGACGGCCTGCAAGAGGGCGAGGGCGGCTGGCTGTTGTTTGACTATCTGGACGGTTCGCAAAGCCTGGCCCAGGCCTGGCGTGAGCTTGGCGCCGGCGAGCAGTTGACCGCGCCGCGCGAAGAGCTGCTGGGCAGCGCCTTGGCGATGGTGGCGCAGTTGCACAGTCGTGGCCTGTGGCAGGCCGACCTGCACCTGGACAACCTGCTGCGGCATAACGGCCAGCTGTACCTGATCGATGGCGGCGGCGTGTTTGCGCAAACTCCGGGTCAGCCGCTGTCGCTGGATAAGGTGCTGAGCAATCTTGGGGTGTTGTTTGCCCAGTTGCCGCCGGTGCCCGAGGCCGAGCTGGAGCAACTGTTGGTGCATTACCTGCTGGCCAACAGCGCGCACGCCCTGCAATTGGAGTTGCTGCTCAAAGAAGTGGCCAAGGTACGGCGCTGGCGCCTGCGCGACTACCTGAAAAAAATCGGCCGTGATTGCAGCTTATTCAGCGCCAAAGTCGGCGCCTTCGGCCTGCGGGTGGTGCGTCGCGAGGCCGAGCCTGAGTTGCAGCCGCTGCTGGCCGCACCGGATGCCTATATGCAGCAAGGCCATCAATTCAAAGGCGGCGGCGCGGCCACTGTGGCGCGGGTTGAGCTAAACGGCCAGCCGCTGCTGGTCAAACGCTACAACATCAAAGATCTGGCTCATTGGTTAAAGCGTTTTTGGCGCCCCAGTCGTGCCTGGCACAGCTGGCGCGAGGCCAACCGGCTGGAATTGCTCGGCATCGCCACACCCACGCCGCTGGCGGTGTTGGAGCGGCGCTGGTGTTGGTTACGCGGCCGGGCCTACCTGATTACCGAATATCTGCCCGGGCAAGATATAATCGCCCGCTTTGCGCCCTATCTGGCCAGTCAACCGCCAGAAATCGAGCTGCTGGCGCTGGATAATCTGTTTGCCGCCCTGCTGCGCGAGCGCATCAGCCATGGCGATTTCAAAGGCCATAACCTGCTCTGGCAGACCGCCGGCGACTGCGGTCGCTGGGCGTTGATTGATTTGGATGCCATGCGCCAACACCGGCATGACAGAAGTTTTAAACGTGCTTATGCACGGGATCGCACCCGATTTTTGCGTAACTGGCCGGCCGATTCGGCATTGCACCAGCTACTCGACCAACGTTTACCGCAGGTGCCCAGCACCTGCCCTGAAAGAGGCTAAACCCTGTGGCATTGATCATTCTCGGCCTGTCCGGCGCCTTGAGCCATGACCCGTCTGCGGCCCTGTACATCGACGGCAAACTGGTTGCTGCAGTGGAAGAAGAGCGCTTCGTGCGTGACAAGCATGCCAAGCACCGCATGCCTTACGAGTCGGCCAAGTTCTGCCTGGAGCAGGCCGGCATCAAACCGAGCGATGTCGATGTGGTGGCGATCCCGTTCGCGCCTATCAGCATCTTCGACAAGGCCCGCTGGCACTACGCCAAGCGTTACTGGTACGCGCCGGATCGCGCCCTCGATGCGATCCTGATGGGCAACCGTCGCTACAAGCGCTACCGCACCAAGATCAACTGGTGCCTGGAGCAGCTGGGTTTTGATCTGAAAAAGGTCAAGATCGAAGCGGTCGAGCACCATCTGGCTCACGCCTCCAGCGCCTACCACTGCTCGGGCTTCAAGGAAAAAACCGCGATCCTCGGCATCGACGGCAAGGGCGAGTACGCCACCACCTTCTTCGGCTACGGCGAGAACGGCAAGATCCACAAGATCAAAGAATTCTTCGATCCGGATTCCCTCGGCGGTCTGTACGGCGCTATCACCGAGTTTCTCGGTTTCGAGATGCTCGACGGCGAGTTCAAGGTCATGGGCATGGCGCCCTACGGCGATGCCAGTAAGTACGACTTTTCGCGCTTGGCCACCTTTGAAAATGGCGAGTTGGTGATTAACACCGACTACGCCAACGTCATCGGCCTGCGTCGCTATAAAGAGAAGGGCAAGGGTTTTTACTTCACGCCTAAATTAATCGAGTGGTTGGGGCCGAAGCGCGAAGGCGATATCGCCGACGATCCGTACATTCACTACGCCGCCAGCATGCAAGCGCTGTTCGAGAAGCTGGCGCTGCAGATGATGGATTACTACCTAGGCGACATCCTCAAGGAAACCGGCAAGTTGGTGTTCGCCGGCGGCTGCGCGCTGAACGTCAAGCTCAACCAGAAGATCATTGCCCGCCCGGAAGTCAAAGAGCTGTTCGTCCAGCCGGCCTCGGGTGACGCTGGCACCGCAGTCGGCGCGGCGGCCTTTATCTCGCACAAGCGCGGTGTGCCGGTGGAGAAGATGGAGCACGTCTATCTCGGCCCTGAGTACAGCAACGAAGACGTGATCGCCGCCTGCGCCCGCCACGCGCACAAGCCGCAGTGGACGCAGATCGACAACATGCCGCAACGCATCGCCAAGATCATGGTGGCCGGCAACCCGGTGGCCTGGTTTCAGGGTCGCATGGAGTTCGGTCCACGGGCCCTGGGTGGTCGCTCGATCATCGGTTGCCCAAGCGTGCCGGGGGTGGCCGACCGGATTAACGCACAGATCAAGTTCCGCGAGCGCTGGAGGCCTTTCTGCCCGTCGATGCTCGACACGGTCGCGCCGAAGATGTTCAAGATCGATCACCCGAGCCCGTTCATGACCTTCACTTTTGAAGTGAATGACGAGTGGAAGCAGCGCGTTGGCGAAGTGGTGCACGAAGACGGCACCTCCCGTGCCCAGGTGCTCAAGCGCGAATACAACCCGCGCTACTACGACATGATGCTCGAGCTGGAAAAACTCACCGGCAACGGCGTGTCGCTGAACACCTCGCTGAACCGCCGTGGCGAAGCGATGATCTGCTCACCGAAAGATGCCCTGGACATGTTCTTCGGCTCGGACCTAGAGTACCTGATCATGCAAGACATCCTGGTGGTCAAGGACGGCTTGAGCCGCTATGACGACGCCATCTGATGTGCTGATCAGCGTCATTATCCCCGCGTATAACTATGCGCACCTACTGCCGCGCGCGCTGGATTCGGTGCTGGCGCAGTGGGCTGAGGATATTGAGCTGTTGGTGGTTAACGATGGCTCGCAGGACGATACCTCTGAGGTATTGGCTGAGTATCAAGCGCGCCATCCGCAGCTGCAGGTGGTGCAGCAGGCCAATGCCGGCGCGGCTGCGGCGCGTAACCATGGCATTCGCCTGGCTCGCGGGCGCTACGCCTTGTTGCTGGACGTCGACGATGAGTTAGTCGCCGATGCATTCGCCAGTTTGCGCGTGGTATTGCAGGCTAATCCGCAGGCCGGTCTGGTGCTGGGCGCGCAGTTGTCGGTTACCCCGGATGGTCGCGAGCGCTTGCGTCTGCCCACGCCGGCCAGCGGCACGCCGGCGCAGCGGATCCAGCGTTATTTGCTGGAGAAGAAAATCTCCATCTCCCACTGCTGCACCTTGTTTCGCCGCGATCTGCTGTTGCAGCGGCCGTACCCGGAACATTTGCGCACTGGCGAGGATATCCCGGTATTTGCCTACCTGCTGGTCAGCGCCCCGGTGGTCCTGACCAATCAGCCGCTGGCACGCATCTATAAGCACGCCGACAGCCTGCGGCATAACCGCGATGACGAAGAGGCGGTGGCCCAGGGCATGTTGCGCGAAGTGTTCGCCAGCTTGCCGGCCGAGTGCCAGTCACTGCGCCAGCGCTATGAGGCGCAGCGTTACTTGTCGCTGTTTCGGGCTGCCTTGCTGGCTGGCGATCAGGCCAATGCGCGGCGTTACTACCGGCATGCGCTGGGACTCAGCCCGTTACAGGCGCTGCGTTGGAGCTATCTGAAGAAAGCCCTGCGCCTGGGTTTGGGGTTGGCCTGATGCGGGTGTTGTTGCTGACCGCGGCGCAGCGCCTGCCGGATCTAAGCACGCTGTATGCCGAGCTGGCTCAACAGGTCAGCCTCGAGGTGCTGCGGCTGGAGAAGAAGCCGCAGCGCAACTTGCGCAAATCCATGGCCCATCTCGATCTGGCCAGTTTCGAGCGAATAGTGCTGGATCTGCCGTTCAAGAATGTCTACCGCCAGACCCGCTATCTGGCGCGACTCAATGGGCTGTTGGTGTACGACGAAGATGCCTGCCAGAACTACCTGAGCAACTCGCGTTGGCATGGCGCCTTTAGTCAGTTTTACCGGCGCTTGCCCCAGGCGCGGATCTTGGTGACGGGTGCCAGCGTGGCGGCGCGGCTGCAGGCGGAAGGTTTTGCCGTGAGCTTTGCGCCCAAGGGCTACGATCCGGCTCGGCAGTATCTGCAACCCGAATCGGCTGATCTCCAACAGCGTGAGATTGAACTGGGCTTTATCGGCCGCACCGCCAGCGCCGCCTATGCCGGGCGCAAAGAACTGCTGGAGCAACTGGCCGCCAGCGAGCCGTTACAGCTGTTGCGCACCGAGCCGGGCGACGCCTATCGACAGATGCTCAATCGGATTCGCTTGTTTATCAGCGCCGATGTAGGGCTTGGCGAGTACATGGCCAAGAACTTCGAGGCCATGGCCTGTGGCTGCGTGCTGCTGGCCTGGCGCCAAGGTAGCGAAGAGCCGGCCATTGGCCTGCGCGATGGCGAGCATCTGTTGCTTTACAGCAACCTAGACGAGTTGCGCGAACATATAGCGGCGCTGCGTTGCGACCCCGCGCGGGCGCAACGAGTTGCCGATGCCGGCCGCGCCTTTGTCGAAGCCCAGCTAAGTTATCCGCACCTGGCTGCGCGGATGGCCGCGTTGTTGGCCGAACCTTGGCCGCTTGTCGCGCCGCTCACTGGCTGGCGAGCTTTCTACCAGCGTCTTGGATTTATTTGAAAGGGTTGTTATGAGCGAGTCGAATATGGGTGCTGGTAGCGGCGAGCAACCTTTGGTCAGCGTGATTATTGCCTCCTACAATCACGGGCCCTATATCGAGGCCAGCATCGCCAGCGTGCTGGCGCAAACCTACGGCAATATCGAGTTGCTGGTGGTCGATGACGGCTCCAGCGATGACAGTGTCGAGCGCATTCAGCGGCTGCAACGGTTGCACGGTTTTGATTTTCGCGTACAAAAAAACCAAGGCCTGTCGCGCACTCTCAATGAAACTGTGGCGCGCGCGCGCGGTGAGTTGATCACCCCTTTTGGTTCGGACGATGTGATGTTGCCGCAGCGCTTGGCCCTGCAAGTGGCCTATCTGCAGGGCAAGCCGGAAGTGGGGATTTGCGCTGGCAATATCGAGGAGATTGATGCGGCCGGAAATTCGCGGGGTGCGCCGCGTGAGTTGCAACTGCGACGGCTGGATTTCGACGATGTGTTTCTCAATCGGAAAGCCGGAGCGCCGGCACCGACCCTGTTGTTTCGCCGTGAAGCCTTGGCGAAAGTCGGTGGTTTTGATCCGCAGATCCGCCTGGAAGACTTATATATTCAGCTGAAGATCACTCGCGCCGGCTATTTCGTCGATATCCTCGGCGAGGTGCTGGCGCAGTACCGGGTGCATGGCAGTAACACCTACAAGAACTACCGCTTTATGGTCGACAACGTTCTGCGCACCTATGCGCAGTTCAGCGATCATCCGGCCTACGCGCAGGTGTGCAATAGCTTTCGCAATTCGATGCTGCTCAAGTGCGCGCGGCAAGATAAAGCGCTAGCGTGGGGACTATTGCGACAGATTCCTTGGCGCTTCTGGAATGGCAAAACAGTGCGTGGTTTTCTGCGTCTGCTCCTGAGTGGCTGGTCAAGGCCAGGCGCCATCAAGTGGAGGAGCTGAGTTGAGTCAGATTGCTTTGGTTTCGGTCATCATCCCTAGTTACAACTATGGCGCCTATCTCGCAGATACCCTCGCGAGCCTCCAGTCACAAAATCATAAGGACTGGGAAGCGATTGTCGTTGACGATGGTTCTACCGATGATACGGCGACTCAAATAGCCGCTTTGGCGCAACAAGATGCGCGGATTATCTATGTGCACCAGCGGAACCAAGGGGTATCCACTGCGCGTAACACGGGCTTAGCGCTGGCACGGGGCGAGTTTGTGGTGTTCCTCGATGCTGATGATCTGCTTTCACCCGCAAAGCTGCATGCGCATATTGAGCATTTCTTGCGTTGCCCGTCGGTGGACATCTCCTATTCGACGTTTCGTTATTTCGCAGACAACAAGCGCAATGAGTTTTTTAGCAATTATCGACTGGATTCACAGCGGGAGTGGAGCCGCCCAGTGTCGGGTTATGGGCAAGACACTTTTCCGGTGTTTATCCGCAAGAATAATTTGCCACTGCAAGCCGCTATGTTTCGGCGGGCCTTGTTAAATCGGGTCGGTTATTTCGATCCGAGCATGCGCGCCCTCGAGGATTGGGACTATTTGTTGCGCTGCATCCTGCGCGGTGCGTGTATGACCGGCGTGGACGAGCCAGCAGCCATGAGCTTGATTCGGGTGCATTCCGCTAGTGCCACTCGAAATGTTGCCTTTGTCGATTATATGGAGCGTGTGTTCGGCAATGTGCAGAATGAAATCGATCGTTTACGCAGCCTTGGTAGCGAAGCCGCTGCCAATTTTTATGCGAAACTGTTACAGGAAACATTGCTTGATCTCCAGCGTAGGCGTGCACGTCGTCTGCGGAAGGTGGTGCGGCACGACGTTATGAGTGATATTCGGAATGCCGGAATTTTTGATATGGTTAATTTGTATCCATTGCTTAAAAAATGGCGCTTTAAATTTTTATCTGGTTATCTGCGGGTCTTGTATGAAAGGTTTATTGCGCTTTTCGGCTGATGTCGTTGGCTTTAGGAGGGTTTTTGCTCGTGTTACTTGAGTTCGGTGGTGGTGGGGGCTGCGCGTTATTTTAGTTGTCTTCCTTATTATAATGTTTGGGGTGTGCTTTGGTTGCTTGGTCTAAAGAAAGTAGTCTGATTAATATTCTATATGCTGGGTTTTTAATTTTTTTCTGTGCTCCGTGGGTGCTGACTAGTAATACGCCTTATCAGAAATTAATAATTGCATTTGTTTGGCTGCCGGCGTTAGTGCATGTGTGTTGTTATTCTGTGCGCTATAAGTTGCTGAGCCGTGGCGGGGTTTGTTTATATATATTTGCTTCTTTGTGGTTTTCATTTGTAGTGCTCATGCATGCTCAGGATGTGGATGATTTTCGTGAGCTGAAAATGCCTTTTTACATTGGTTTGACTTTGCTCGGATCTTTCGCAGTGGCACAGGCCGATATAGAGAAATTTAAAAAACTGTTGCTAGTGTCGGCGGTTCTAGGCGGCTTTGGTGCTTGGGCGTCTTGGGTGTTCTTCTATTTAATTGAAGGCCAAGACTGGTTGTCTCGACATGCCACAATTGGCTTGTGGCGGGTAATTATCCCTGCGGCCCAGGCAGTCGGAGCGCTTATGCTGCTGGCAGTATGCCTTGGTCTAAGAGAGGCAAGCGGGCCAATGTTGCGTATTAGCCTAGTTGTTGCGTTGTCGGGCTATTGTGTTTTTTTAATTGCAGGTCAAGCGCGCGGGGTTTGGCTTGCTCTTTGTGCGGCTTTATTTTTAGTCGTTTTTTTATTGCGTAATCGGCAGGCGTATATATTGCTAGGGGTCTTTGTTGCTGTTTTGCTTTTGGTGTTTTTTATAAATGGTGATATTTTTCTTGCTCGAGGTGGGTCTTTCAGGTCTGAGTTGTGGGGTAAGGGGGTAGCCTATGCAGCGGACAACTGGTTAGTTGGCATAGGTTTCGAGAAAATCTGGATGACAGTAGGGTCCGGAGGGGCAACTGAAACTCAACATCATCCGCATAATATGTTTATCGATATAGCCGTACGCTTTGGTTTGGTTGGGCTGCTTTCCTGGCTTATGCTTTGGGGTTGGGCCATGGCTAGGGCGTATCGGTTTCGATATACGGATTTGGGGCAGGCGGCGTTGGTCTTGCTGGTTTACTCAAGTATTGTGGTATTGACTGATGGTGTTGCGCAGTGGATAAAACCAAATCCAGGCTGGTTTGTAACCTGGTTACCGTTGGCTTTAGCTTTTGCGCTCGGCAGCGATAAAGGCAAGTGCTTATCTAGTGATCGCGCTGTTATCAAATAAGATTTTCTCCTGCGCAGACTCGGATTTGCTCTACGCAGGCGGATCTACCTTCTTGATTAAGGCAGAAAGATCCATTCCTAAGTGGCTGTGGGCGAGATAGCTGGCAAAAAAACTCTTGGGGTTCAATGGCTCTGAAAACAGCCACTGTTTGTCGACGCTGTAGCGCAGCATGTGCTGGAAATTGCGGATGCGCTGCCCCTTGAACAGCGGCCAGCGCAGGCATTGCATGTCGGCAATATCTATAAGCCCTAAGGTTTTTTCGGCTGTGAGGACGATATTGCCCAAGTGCAGTGAACGGAAATAAATACCGCATGCATGCAGTTTTGCCACGAACGCCCCTAGTTGGCTGCGCAAGATCTCGCTGTCGCTCTCCTGCTGGATAACTTGGCGCAAGGTCTGCCCAGGCAAAGGTGCGTAGTGCACCGCGTCGCGTTCAATGGCGGCGATCCGGTAGAGCGCAAGGATCGTCGGGCAGGGGATACCTCTGATCTGGAGTGCCTTGGTATTGTTCGCGAAGCGTTGCGCATAAGGCCAAATGGCTGCAGAGGTCAGCAGGCGCTTGCGGCGGAACAGCTTGAGATAGCTACCGTCAGGCAGTAACAGAACTTTATCGCCATGGCTATCGGCTTCAATGACTTCAGCGCCTTCGCGAAGTGCTAGATAGGCACAGTGTTCGATTGCTTGCATGGGCTTCCCTCTCTTCTAAGGCAGCTATATTACCTCACTGACAATCGCCTTGCCGCGAACCCTGCCCCGCTCGAGGCTGTTCAAAGTGGCCTTGTGTTACCATCGGCAGACATTTTTTGATGCGGATTACTATGAGCAGTTCAGACCTTAGCGCACCTACAACGATGGCAATTTATCTGCGTTTGTTGACTTATCTGCGGCCCTATATTGGTCTGTTTCTGCTGAGCATCGTCGGCTTTCTGATCTTTGCTTCGACCCAACCGATGCTCGCCTACATCCTCAAATATTTTGTCGATGGCCTAAATAATCCTGAGGCCAGTCTGTTTCCACCGAATGCCTACCTGCCCGACTTGCCACTGTTGCAGGCGGTGCCGCTGCTGATTGTGTTGATCGCGGTTTGGCAGGGCTTGGGTTCGTTTCTGGGTAACTTCTTTCTGGCTCGGGTGTCGCTGGGTTTGGTGCACGACCTGCGGGTGGTGCTGTTCAACAAGCTGTTAGTGCTGCCCAATCGCTACTTTGACAATCACAGTTCGGGTC
The DNA here is from genome assembly GCA_019747155.1 of Pseudomonadaceae bacterium. Lineage (GTDB taxonomy): Bacteria > Pseudomonadota > Gammaproteobacteria > Pseudomonadales > Pseudomonadaceae > Aquipseudomonas. The sequence goes on along the minus strand of JAIERD010000161.1, from coordinate 10,531 downwards.
ATCTGATTTCCCGCATCACCTTTAACGTCACCATGGTTACCGGCGCGGCCACTGACGCGATCAAGGTGGTGATTCGCGAGGGCATGACGGTGGTGTTCCTGTTTGCCTCCCTGCTGTGGATGAACTGGAAACTGACCTTGGTAATGGTGGCGATTCTGCCGCTGATTGGCCTGATGGTCAGCAGCACCAGCAAGAAGTTTCGCAAACAAAGCAAACAGATTCAGGTGGCCATGGGCGATGTGACCCACGTGGCCTCCGAGACCATTCAAGGTTATCGAGTGGTACGCAGCTTCGGTGGCGAGAGCTACGAGCAAACGCGCTTCCAGAGTGCCAGCCAAAGCAATACCGACAAGCAGTTGCGCATGGTTAAAACCGGCGCGGTCTACACCCCGACTTTGCAGTTGGTGACATACAGTGCCTTGGCCTTGGTGATGTTCCTGGTGTTGTTCCTGCGCGGCGACTCGTCGGCCGGCGATCTGGTGGCCTATATCACCATGGCCGGCTTGCTGCCCAAGCCGATCCGCCAACTCTCGGAAGTCAGCTCGACCATCCAGAAGGGCGTGGCCGGTGCCGAGAGCATTTTCGAGCAGCTGGATGAGCCGTCGGAAGTCGATCACGGCAACGTCGAGCTGGAGCGCGTCAGCGGCCGGCTGGAAGTGCGCAACCTGAGTTTTCAATACCCAGGCACCGAACAGCCGGTCTTGCATGACATCAGCTTCGTTGTCGAGCCGGGGCAGATGGTCGCGCTGGTCGGCCGCTCGGGCAGTGGCAAGTCGACCCTGGCCAGTTTGGTGCCGCGTTTCTATCACCATGAGCAAGGGCAGATTCTGCTCGATGGGGTGGATGTCGAAGAATATAGCCTGCGTAACCTGCGCCGGCATATCGCCCTGGTGACCCAGCAGGTGACGTTGTTCAACGACACTGTGGCGAACAATATTGCCTATGGCGATCTGGCTGGCGCGCCCTTGGCCGAGGTTCAGCTGGCCGCCGCCGCCGCCTATGCCGATGAATTTATCGTCAAGATGCCGCAGGCCTATCAGACCCTGGTGGGCGAGAACGGCGTGCTGCTCTCCGGTGGTCAACGCCAGCGTCTGGCAATTGCCCGTGCGCTGCTGAAAAACGCGCCAGTGCTGATTCTCGATGAGGCCACTTCGGCGCTGGACACCGAGTCCGAGCAACATATTCAAAGTGCCCTGGATAAGGTCATGCAGGGGCGTACCACGCTGGTGATCGCCCACCGACTGAGCACCATCGAGAAGGCCGATCTGATTCTGGTAATGGATCAGGGGCGCATCGTCGAGCGCGGCAGTCACGCCGAATTGCTCGCTCAGAACGGTTATTACAGCCGCCTGCACTCGCGGCAATTTGCCGACGCTGACGAAGAAGTGGCCGTCGAGAGCAATGCTTGATGCTTAATCGCCTGCGGGCCTGGCGTGAGCGCGGCTGGACGCCCATTTCCGCCGCCGACTATGCCGCCACTTGGCAACGTTTCGGCGGCAGCGTGGCCACCCATCCGCAGGTGGTCGAGCGCCTGGCCGGGCTGGCCGGTATTCCGGTGCGTTATCTGGGTTGGCTGGAAAATGGCGAGTTGCAGGCGGCGCTGCCCACCTGGGGTCGGCATCTAGCGTTGTCCAAAGATGTTCTCAAACAGCAGGGCAAGCGCGGCCTGTTCGATCTGGGCAATGCCGAGATCATCCTGCCGATTGCGCCGGACGTCAGCCTGCCGCTGCGCCATCGGGCGCGCTATGTCTCGCCCTTGCATGCCGAGCAGTTCAATACCCTGACTGAGCAGCCGGAAGGCCTGGCGCTGGCCCGTGAGCCTGAGCAGTACAGCAAAAAATTTCGCTACAACCAGCGTCGCGAGCAGCGTTTGCTGGAGGAGGCCGGCGGCGTGATTCGGCCGATGGCAGCACTGACTGCCGCCGAGCAAGCGATAATTTATGCCGATCTATTCCAGCGCCGTTGGGGCTTTGCCGCCACCGGCGAGGCCCATCTGGCCGAGGTGTTTGGCCTACTGCGTGAGTTTATGACGGGTTCTTTGATCTACCTGAGCGACGAGCCGGTGGCCATCCAGGTGCTGTACCGGGTCGAGGCGCCGCAGTGGATCAGCCTGGAGTACATCAATGGCGGCGTCGACCCTACGAGCCGTGAGTTCAGCCCCGGCAGCGTGCTCAGCTTCGTCAATACCCAGACGGCCTGGGAAGAAGCCCGCGCCTTGGGCAAGCCGCTGCGTTACTCCTTCGGCCGCGCCGATCGGGAATACAAAGACCGCTGGTGTAATCGCCTGCCGGTCTATCAGGTCTGATTCGGAGGCGGCATGAGCGCACGCAAGCAGCAACTCCTTAAGCAGCATCGCCGCCACAAACGTATTGCCCTGTTGATAGGTTTAACCCTGTTGTTGCTGCTCGGGATCTTTGTTGTTTGGTGGTTGCTGCCGTTGTTGTTGGTGCTGGGCTGGATCGTCCATGAGGCCTGGTTTGCCGATCACCTGTTCTATGCCCCTGGCGATGATTACCAGTACAGCTTTCCGGACGGCACGCCGGCCGTGGCGGTGCGGATCGTAGGCGGTCAGTTACAGCTGCAGGACGAGCTTGGCGACGCCGATACGCTGATTTTGCAACTTGAGCTGCGCAGCACCTGGCTCGGTCGCTGGCTCGATCCCTATGTGCTAATATCTGCTCCTGAGGGCGCTGATCGGCAGGACTTCGAGCGCGGTGTGGGCGGCCAGCGTTACCTGAATTTGTCCGGTCAACTGGCGGCACTCAAAGCCGGCCAGTTGAGCTTGAGCGGACGCTTTTGTCGGCTGCCTTTGAGCGCCATCCTGCATGTTTTTAGTCAGCCTGATTACCGACAACAGCGCCTGCTGGTGATCGCCCCCCATGCCGACGATGCCGAGTTGGCCGCCTTCGGTCTCTACAGTCAGGCCGCCGCCGTCAGTATAGTTACCCTGACTCAGGGCGAAATTGAAGCCGAGAATTATCAGCTGCTTGGCTTGGGTCAGGCCCAGGCCGCGCGCTTGAAAGGTCGGCTGCGCAGCTGGGACAGTCTGGCCATTCCGCTCTGGGGTGGCGTGCCACAAAGCCAGTGCGTGCAGCTCGGTTATTACTGCCTGCAACTGCCGGCCATGCTCGACCAGCCGGAGCAGGTCTTTGGCTCGCGCGAGTCGGGCGAAGGCGACATTTGCAGTGTCCGTCTGCACAATCCGTTGCGTTTGCCGGGCGATGTGGATGGCCGGCCGAGCGGTGCTAATTTGCACGCCGATCTGGTGGCGTTACTGGAGCATTTTCGCCCGGAGGTGGTGGTTACCCCGCACCCCGAATTAGACCCGCACAGCGACCATGTCGCCGCCACTCGGGCGCTGCTCGAGGCCATTCAGGTCAGCACTTGGCAGCCGCACATCCTGCTGCTGTATGCCAATCATCTGCACGACAACGACCGTTGGCCCATGGGTCCGGCGGGCAATGGCATCGCCCTGCCACCGGCTATCACAGCACTGCCGGCGGACAGCCTGTGGAGCCCGTGCCTGAGCGCCGAGCAGCAGTTGGACAAGGCCATGGCGCTGCAGATGCAGCACGATTTACACGGCTCGCTGGCCTTTAAAAAACGTCTGCGCCGGCTGATCCAGCAGCTGCTGCTAGGCCGCCGTTGGCCGGCGACCGGAGACAACGAGTTCATGCGTAAGGCGGTGCGCCGCCATGAGTTGTTTTGGGTTCGGCATTTGTAGGCTAATTGTCGGTTACTCATCGGATCTGTCGGCCAACTCGACGCCGCCGGACTAGGGCGGCATGCTATGATTCGCGCCGTTTTTGCCGCGCCACGCGTGTCCTACGCTGCTGGTTCAAAGCTGGAGTCGCCATGAAGTTGTCCATGCCCCGTTTCGATCAGGCCGCCGTGTTGGTGGTCGGTGATGTCATGCTCGACCGCTACTGGCATGGCGGCACCTCGCGGATCTCGCCGGAGGCGCCGGTGCCGGTGGTCAAGGTCGAGCAGATCGAAGACCGGCCCGGTGGCGCCGCCAACGTCGCACTGAACATCGCCGCCCTCGGCGCCCCGGCGCTGCTGGTCGGCGTGACTGGCATTGACGAAGCGGCCACCAGCTTAGCCAACAGCTTGGCGGCGGCCGGCGTGGCGGCGCATTTTCAGCAGATCCCTAGCCAGCCGACCATCGTCAAACTGCGGGTCATCAGCCGTCATCAGCAGCTATTGCGGATGGATTTCGAGCAGCCATTCAATACCGATGCGCCAGCCATCGCCGCGACGGTTGAGAGTCTGCTGGCCGGGGTCAAAGTGCTGGTGTTGTCGGATTACGGCAAGGGCGCGCTGCAGAACCATCAGGTGTTGGTGCAGGCGGCGCGGGCCCGTGGCATTCCGGTGCTGGCCGATCCCAAGGGTAAGGATTTTTCCATCTACCGTGGCGCCAGTCTGATCACGCCGAACCTGCATGAGTTTGAGTCGATCGTCGGTGCCTGCGCCGATGAAGCCGAGCTGGTCGCCAAGGGCGCGCAGCTGATGCGCGAGCTGGAACTGGGCGCTTTGCTGGTGACCCGCGGCGAACATGGCATGACCCTGCTGCGCCCCGAGCATCCGGCGTTGCATCTGCCAGCGCGGGCCCGTGAAGTGTTTGATGTGACCGGTGCTGGCGATACGGTGATCTCCACTCTGGCTGCCAGCCTGGCCGCCGGTGAAGAGCTGCCGCAAGCCGTGGCCCTGGCCAACCTGGCCGCCGGCATAGTGGTGGGTAAACTCGGCACCGCCGCCATCAGCGCGCCGGAACTGCGCCGCGCCGTGCAGCGTGAGCAGGGCTCCGAGCGCGGCGTGTTGAGCCTAGAGCAGTTGCTGTGCAGCATCGGCGATGCCCGCGCCCACGGCGAAAAAATCGTCTTCACCAATGGCTGCTTCGACATCCTGCATGCCGGTCATGTCAGTTATCTGGAACAAGCCCGCGCCCAAGGTGATCGGTTGGTACTGGCGGTGAATGACGACGCCTCGGTCAGCCGCCTGAAAGGCCCGGGTCGGCCGATCAACTCGGTGGATCGGCGCATGGCCGTGCTGGCTGGTTTGGGCGCGGTTGATTGGGTGGTGAGCTTCAGTGAAGACACTCCAGAAAACCTGATCCGTGCAGTTAAACCTGACGTGCTGGTGAAAGGCGGTGACTACGGCATCGACGGCGTGGTCGGTGGCGATATTGTCCGCGCCTATGGCGGCGAAGTGCGGGTGCTGGGGCTGGTGGCAAACAGCTCGACCACCGCCATTGTGGAAAAAATCCGCGAAGGCTCTTGATTCCGTATACGAGCGGTTAGCTCGACTGGCTAAGCTGCCGTTGCAGGCTGTCGAAGCAGTCATAGGCGCTTGGCGTCAGCTCAGTGCATGATCGGTTCACCTTGATTCTGCAGTGAGCCGCTACCGATGAAACTCGACGTACAAGGCCGCGCGTTGGCGGTATTGAATCGCTTGGCGCAAGCCGACTGGCCGGACCGGCTGAAGCTGCGCAAACCTTTCGAAAAACTCATTTTCCGTGGCAGCCGGGCCAGCTTTCGGTTGGCCGCGAGCCGTGCGGCCAAGGGCAGTCGTGGCCCACGGCCGCTCGACCCGGATGCACTGTTCGATCTGTCGCTGTCCGACGAGCAGCAGATGCTGGTGGAGATGCTCGACAGTTTCGCTTCTGAGGTGCTGCGCCCGGCCGCTCATGACGCCGACGCGGCGGCTGCCATGCCGGTGGCCTTGCTGACTCAGGCGCAGGAACTGGGGCTGGCCTTTTACGGGGTTAGCGAGCAGCACGGCGGCATGGCCGGCGAGCGCACCACCCTGACGAATGCCTTGATGGCCGAAGCGCTGGCTAAGGGCGACCTGTCCTTGGCGGCGGCCTTGCTGGTGCCCTTGTCGGCGGCCAACTGCATTCGTCGCTGGGCCAGTGCCGAGCAGCAGGCACGCTGGTTGCCGGCCTTTGTTGGCGAGCAGGCCGCGCCGTTGACGGCGATTGCCGTGAGTGAGCCGACCGTGATGTTTGATCCGCTGCGCCTCGCTACTCGCGCCAAGCGCAAGGCTGGCCACTATCTGCTGAGCGGCGAGAAGTGTCTGGTGCTGCGCGGTCTGGAGGCCAGTCAGTTGATAGTGGCGGCGCAGACCAAGCAAGGTCCGGCGTTGTTTCTGCTGGATGCCAGCAGCGCTGGTATTGAGCGTCGGAGCGAGCCGGCCATGGGCTTGAAGGCGACCGGCACGGCGCGGCTGGTGCTGAACAAGGTCAAGGTGCCGGCGGAAAATCGCCTGGCCGCCGAGCACTTCAATTACCAGAGCTTTCTCGACCACGCCGGCCTGGCCTGGTGTGCGCTGGCGGTTGGTACCGCCCAGGCGGCGCTGGACTATGTGATCCCTTACTGCAACGAGCGCCTGGCCTTCGGCGAACCGATCAGCCATCGCCAGGGTGTGGCCTTTATGGTCGCCGACCTGGCCATTGAGGTGGACGCCATGCGCCTGATGGTCTGGCGCGCCTGCGCGCGGGCCGAGCAAGGCTTGCCGTTCCAGCGCGAGGCCTATCTGGCGCGGCTGCTGTGCAGCGAGAAGGCCATGCAGGTCGGCACCGATGCGGTGCAGTTGCTCGGCGGTCATGGTTTTACTAAAGAGCACCCGGTTGAACGCTGGTACCGCGATCTGCGCGGTGTGGCGATTATGGCCGGCGGCCTTCAACTTTAAGGGGCGTATGCCATGAATTTAGAAACCCCAAAAAAATTCCGTGGCCTGGTCACTCAGGCCCATCAGGTGGCGGCCCATTACTTTCGGCCGATCTCGCGCAAATACGACAAGGCCGAGCACGCCTATCCGCAGGAACTCGACCTGCTGGCCGCGCTGCTGGATGGCATGAACGCCGGCTCCCCGGATGCGATTGGCGCCACCTCGGCGAGCAAGCGCGGCGCGGCCCTAGAGTTGGCGCCGGGCAATAAGAATGGCGGCAACCTCTCGGCCCTGCTCGGGGTGATGGAGCTGTGCTGGGGCGATGTCGGCTTGCTGCTGGCCATGCCCCGGCAGGGCTTGGGCAACGCGGCGATTGCCGCAGTGGCCAACGATGAGCAGTTGCAGCGCTTTAATGGCACTTGGTCGGCGATGGCGATTACCGAGCCGGGCTGTGGCTCTGACTCGGCGGCGATCCGTACCACAGCGATTAAAGATGGTGATCACTATGTGCTGAATGGCGAGAAGATTTTCGTCACCTCAGGCGAGCGCGCCGATTCGGTGGTGGTCTGGGCCACTCTGGACAAAGCCCTCGGGCGTGCGGCGATCAAGTCCTTCGTGGTCGAGCAGGGCACGCCGGGCATGAGCATTGCGCGGCTGGAGAAAAAGCTCGGCATCAAGGCCTCGGACACGGCTGCGATCAGCTTCGTCGATTGCCGAGTGCCGGCCGCCAACTTGCTCGGCAACCCGGAAATCGATGTGCAAAAGGGCTTTGCCGGGGTGATGGAAACCTTCGACAACACCCGGCCGCTGGTCGCCGGCATGGCCATCGGTGTGGCCAAGGCGGCACTGGATCGCACCCGCGAGCTGCTGAAGAAGCACTGCAAGTTGGACTACAGCAAACCGCTGTTTTCCGTCACCCATGCCGAGGCGACGCTCTATCGCTTGGAAGCCGAATGGGAGGCGGCGCGGCTGCTGACCATGAAGGCCGCATGGATGGCCGACAACAAGTTGCCCAACTCCAAGGAAGCCTCGATCGCCAAGGCCAAGGCCGGGCGGATGGCCAACGAAATGACCCTTAAATGCGTCGAGCTGGCTGGGGCCCTGGGCTACGGCGAAGACGAGTTGCTGGAGAAGTGGGCGCGGGACTCGAAGATTCTCGACATCTTCGAGGGCACCCAGCAGATCCAGTTGTTGATAGTTGCGCGGCGCTTGCTGGGCAAGAGTTCCAGTGAGTTGAAGTAGCGCAGGCTATGGGGATTTGTTCCAGTTGCGCCGGGTTGTAACTCTTTGTAGGAGCGAACTTGCTCGCGAATGCGGGCAATACAAAAGCATCGCGGGCAAGCCCGCTCCTACGGGTCTATCGGTGCTTAGGCACGCTGGCGTTTGAGCCACTCGTCCCAGCTGATGCGTTCATCGCGCACCAGCCAGCCATCGCGCTCGGCAAAACCTTCCGACAACCACAGCTGCTCGCTGCTGGCCCGCTGCAGCTGGCCTTGCTGCAGGGTGTAGAGCTCGCCGCTGGCGCGCTCGTTGCGCAAGGCAATCAGGTAGAGATCGGGGTATTGGCGTTCCAGGCGGGTAATCAGTTCATGGCCTTCGAGCTGTTCGTCGGCATGGAACAGGCTGAGGTCGCGGGCCAGGCTCGGTAGCTCCAGGCGCAGGCTGTAGATCAGTTGCAGGGAGGCGGTGGGCAGGTGCACGTAGGCCATCGGCCGCTCCAGCAGCGGTAGCTCGCTGCTGAATACCGGATGGGTCGAGCCCACTTGCGCCTGCAGGTCGAAGTGCAACTCATCGATATAGTGCAGGCAATCGGCATAGGGGGTGGGCAGCCAGGTCTGGGCAAAGCGCCCGCCGAGCCAGCCGGCTTCGCTCTCGACCAGGCACTCTTCGGCCACCTCTTGCAGGGCGGTGAGCAAGGGCAGGTGCAGTTCGTGGGCCGGCACGTAGCCGGAGATCAGCTTGAGCACCGTGTCGCCACGGTCTTCGCGTTGTTGGCGCACCACCACCCAATAGTCGCGGCCGTCCAGGTGCAGGGTCAGGCGTACCGAGACACCGAGATTGGCCAGCTCCACGGTAAATTGCTGACTGTCGGCGATGGCCAGTGGCTTGCGCCGTGCCTGCATCTGGCTGAAATTTAACGGCTGACCGATGCCTTGATAACAGAGCTGATGGGCATTGGCTTCGACATGCAAGGCCAGCGTCTTGAAGTTCTCTGGGGGCTTGCGGGCGAGGGTCTGCGGCATGGTCGGCTCCGGTCAACGGCATACGGGAAGGCAGTTACAGGCTAGCAGGCTGTCAGTGTGCGACCCAATAGGTGACGGGTGGCGCGCGCTGCGACCAACGGCCGCAGCGTGCTGGTGGGCTAAGAGCGATGTCTCGGTTAAGCGGTTTCGTAGGGTGGGCAACCGCGAAGCGTTGTCCGCCGTGGGTATTACGAGCAATTGGTGGGCAAGCTGCGCGTTGCCCACCCTACGCGAGGCTACGAATAACCGCCGCAGCCGTGGCGACGTTATGGGCCAGGTGCAATGGATTGATGGTGCCGACTATGGCGCTGCACACGCCCGGGTGGCCGAACAGCAGCTCAAAGCTGGCGCGCACTGGATCAACCCCGGCGGCCAGGCAGACATGACCGCTGGCCAGGGCTTTTTTCACCAAAATACCTTTGCCGTGGGCGGCGGCGTAGTCGAGCACTGGCTTCTCGCTTTGCTCATTGAGGTTGTAGGTGACCATGGCGCAGTCGCCTTGCTGCAGTGCCAGCAGACCGCCTTCGACGGTTTTGCCGGACAGGCCGAAGGCGCCGATTTTGCCTTCGCGTTTAAGCTCAGCAAGCGTCGCGTAAACCCCGCTGTGTTGCAGGATTTGCAGGTCGTTGCCGTCGGAGTGCACCAGCAGCAGGTCGATCTGCTCGGTCTCCAGCCGGCGCAAGCTGCGCTCCACCGACAAACGGGTGTGCGCCGGGCTGAAGTCAAAATGCGACTGGCCGTTGTCGTACTCTTCGCCGACTTTGCTGACGATCACCCAGTCCTGGCGCTGGCCGCGCAGCAGTGGGCCGAGACGCTCCTCGCTGATGCCGTAGGCCGGCGCCGTGTCGATCAGGTTGATGCCCAGTTCGCGGGCTTGCGCGAGCAGCAGGCGGGCGTCGGCGTCATCCGGGATGCTAAAGCCGTTGGGGTATTTCACCCCCTGGTCACGGCCCAGCTTCACCGTGCCCAACCCCAGCGGAGAGACCAGCAGGCCGGTGCTGCCCAGTGGGCGGTGCAGGTCGTGCAAGCTGGCGGCATAAGTCATGGCAGCAACTCGTCCCAGGGTGCGCGGGCCAGGGCCGGGCGCGGCAACTCGGGGAGTGGCGGATGCTGGCCGGGGCTGATGCCGTCCCGTTGTAGGGCGCTCAGCACGCGGTCGGCAAAGTCCGGCGCCAGTGCCAGTTTGGTCGGCCAGCCGACCAGCAAACGGCCCTGTTCGGCGAGAAAGGCGTTGTCGGGGCGCAGTAAACCCGATTGCGCGGGTTCGGCGCGATTGACCCGCAGGGTCGTCCATTGAGTGGCTGACTGGTCGACCCAAGGCAGCAGATCCGCCAGTTCTTTTTGCGCCGCACGGATTTGCCCTGCCGCGTCGCGGGCCACGCCCTCGGCTTCGGCCAGGTCGCCACCCAAATACCAGACCCATTGGCCGTCGGCCGCCGGATGGGTGGTGACTGTCACCCGAGGTTTCGGCCCGCCGCCCAGGCAGTGGGCGTACAACGGCTTGAGCGCCGGCCCCTTGGCCAGCACCATATGCAGCGGCCGCAACTGTTGGGCTGGCTGCTGAATATCGAGCTTGGCCAGCAGCTCGGCATTGCCGGCGCCGGCACTCAGCACGATGC
>JAIERD010000612.1 GCA_019747155.1 Pseudomonadaceae bacterium | reverse complement strand
ACAAAAAGTACTTCGAGAAAGACCCGGCCCTGGCCCGGCGTTTTCAACCGGTGCAACTGCATGAGCCCACCGTCAGCGAAGCCGTCACCATCCTCCGTGGGCTGGCGTCGATTTACGAAAAAAGCCACGGCATCTATTTGCGTGACGATGCGGTGGTCGCCGCCGCCGAGTTGTCGGCCCGCTACCTGGCCGGTCGGCAGCTGCCGGACAAAGCCGTGGATGTCCTCGACACCGCCTGTGCCCGCGTGCGCATCAGTTTGGCGGCAGCCCCCGAGGCGCTGGAGCAACTGCGCAACGAAATCGCCGAGGGACAACGGCAACACCAAGCCCTGGGGCGTGACCTGGAAGCCGGCTTGTTGATTGATGAGCACACGCTGCCGCAGCTGGACTTGCGTCTGAGCGCCGCCCGCGCCGAACTGGAGCAACTGGAAACCCATTGGAACAGCCAGCGGCAGTTGGCCGAGCGTCTGTTGGAACTGCGCAAGCAATGCGCCGCCGCCCGCCTCGCCATGCCACTGAGCACCGAAACAGATGGCGCGCCTCAGCCGCTGCTGAGTGAACTGGAAGCACAGCTGCACGCGTTGCAAGCCGAGCTGGCCGACGCCCAAACCAAGGAGCGCCTGGTCAGCTTCGAAGTCTGCCCGCGCCTGGTCGCCGAGGTCATCAGCCACTGGACCGGCGTGCCGCTGAGCCAACTGGCCCGCGAGCACAACAGCAAGGTATTGAACTTTGCCAGCGACCTTGGCCTGCGGGTGCGCGGTCAACCACAAGCCATTGCCGCCCTGGATCGTGCCATGCGCGCCACCGCCGCCGGCCTGAACCGCAGCGATGCGCCAGTTGGGGTGTTTCTGTTGGTCGGCCCCAGCGGCGTCGGCAAAACCGAAACCGCGCTGGCCCTGGCCGATCTGCTGTACGGCGGCGAACGCTTCCTCACCTGCATCAACATGTCCGAGTTTCAAGAGAAACACAGCATCTCCCGGCTGATTGGCTCGCCACCCGGCTATGTTGGGTACGGTGAAGGCGGCATGCTGACCGAGGCCGTGCGGCAAAAACCCTATTCGGTGATCCTCCTCGATGAAGTCGAGAAAGCCGACCCCGACGTGCTCAATCTCTTCTATCAAATCTTCGACAAGGGCGTGGCCAACGATGGCGAAGGTCGCGAGATCAACTTTCGCAACTGCCTGATCCTGATGACCTCCAACCTCGCCAGCGAACGGATTGAGTCGCTCTGCCAAAACGGCCAGCGCCCCGCCGTCGCCGACCTCGAACAGGCGATTCGCCCAGCCCTCAGCCAGCACTTCAAGCCGGCATTATTGGCGCGCATGCGCGTGGTGCCTTACTACCCGGTGACGGGCGCCGTGCTGGATGAGTTGGTCAGCCTCAAACTCAAACATTTTGGCGAGCGTTTACAACGCCGCCAGTTGCTATTCAGCCACAGCCCGGCGCTGGTCAACAATCTGGCCGAACGCTGCACTCACAGCGCCAGCGGTGCACGGCTGATCGACCATCTGATAGAGCAACACTTGCAACCGCTGGTGGTTGATCGCCTGCTGGATGCCATGGCCGGTGGCGATCCACTGCAACGCGTGCACGCAACGCTCGACGGCGAAGGAGCGGTGGTCTGTGAGTTCGTTTAAGGTGCCCTTGCCATTTGAGCAAGTATCGCAGCCGCTCCGTTATGCCGAAGAGCTGCTGCAGCGTTTCGAGTTATTGGCCCGTGCAACGACGAGCGACAACTTGCTTGGTAACCTAGTCGAGGCGGCCGCCGCGCTGGCCAGCTGTGAACTGAGCCAAGTGTATTTACTCGACGACACCCATACCCGCCTGAGCTTAAGCGCGGAATGGCTGCACGGCTGCCGGCAACCGAAGCTGATGACTAGCCTGCCCAGCGACTATGACGGCGAGCAGTTGCTGCAATATTGCCTCTGTCAGAACCGCGTATTGAGTCTGAGTAATTTAACCGGCAGCCAACACGCCACGCCCTTTCTGCCGCCTGCCGCGCAAGCCTGGAGCAGCTTGCTGTGCCTGCCGCTACTGAATGCCCAGGCGCAAGTGTGCGGCTTACTGCTAACGGCCAGCAGCCAGGTGCGTGAGCTTGAGTGCTTTGCCTGCACCTTGGGCAAACTCGGTAACTTTGCGCTTAATCAACTGCAACTGCTGCAGCGTTTAAGGGCCGTCAGCGCAGAACCCGCCAGCAATATTCCGGTCATTGCGCCCTGCGCTTCGGGTTACGGCCTGATCGGCGACAGCGTCAGCATGCGCGGCGTTTACCGGCTGATCAGCAAGGTGCTGCACAACCCGGTCAACATCCTGCTGACCGGCGAAACCGGTACTGGCAAAGAACTGGTGGCCCGCGCTATTCATGACTGTGGCTTTCGTCGCAGCCAAAGTTTCGTGGTGCAAAACTGCGCGTCATTGCCCGAGAATCTGTTGGAAAGCGAGCTGTTCGGTTACCGCAAGGGCGCCTTTACCGGCGCCGATCGCGACCGCAAAGGTCTGTTCGATGCGGCCGACGGCGGCACCCTGTTTCTCGACGAAATCGGCGACATGCCATTGAGCCTGCAGGCCAAGTTACTGCGGGTGTTGCAAGAAGGTGAAGTGCGGCCCTTGGGCAGCACCAGCACCCACAAGGTCGATGTACGAATTATCGCCGCGACTCACCGGCATTTGCGTACCTTGGTCGAGGAAGGCCGCTTTCGCGAAGACCTGTTTTATCGCCTGTCGCACTTCCCCATCGAACTGCCCGCCCTGCGTCAGCGCGATACCGATATCTTGCGTCTGGCCCGGCACTTCGCCGACCAAGCCTGCAGCTTTTTGCAGCGCCCGCCGTGTCGTTGGGCGGACGCGACCCTAGAACGTTTGGCCAGCTATGCCTTCCCCGGCAATGTGCGCGAACTCAAAGGGCTGGTCGAACGGGCGGTGTTGCTGAGTGAAACCGACGAGCTATTACCTGAACACTTCAACCTGCAACCCGCGCAAGAGTCTGAAGACAGCAGCCTCAACCTGCGCGAACGCATGGATCGGGTTGAACGCAACTTGTTGCTCGACTGCCTGCGCAAAAATCGCGGCAATCAAACCCAGGCCGCGCGCGAGTTGGGCTTGCCGCGCCGCACCCTGCTGTATCGCATGGAGCGGCTGAGCATCAGCCCAGCCAACGCCTAAGACTCAAGGAGATGAGTATGTTTAACCCGGCCAATCAGCCGCATTTCAGCCTCAGTATCGCGGGCCTTGCCCACGACCTGCAGGTGCTTGAGTTCAGCGGGCGTGAAGCCATCAGCCAACCCTTTGCGTTTGAGCTGGAGCTGGTCAGCACGCGGGCGGATCTTGAGCTGGAAACCTTGCTGCATCGGCCGGCTTTTCTCACCTTAAGTTCAGACGGCTCGGGCATTCACGGCCAGCTCTACCGCGTCGCCCAGGGCGAGTCGGGGAAGCGCCTGACCCGTTACCACGTCAGCCTGCGGCCACAGTTGGCCTATCTGACCCATCGGGTTAATCAGCGGATTTTCCAGCAACTGAGCGCACCAAAAATCATCGCCAAGGTGTTGGAAGAGCATGGCATCCAGGCCAACGCCTACAAATTCCAGCTCAGCGCGGTGTATCCCGAGCGTGACTACTGCGTGCAGTACGACGAGAGTGACCTGCACTTCGTCCAGCGTCTGTGTGAGGAGGAAGGCATTCACTACCACTTCCAGCACAGCCAAAACGCCCATCGGCTGGTGTTTGGCGATGACCAAACCGCCTTCCCGCAACTGCCAGCGCAGGCCTACCAGCAAGACAGCGGCCTGGTCGCCGATCAGCCTGCTATCAAGCGCTTTGCCGTGCGTTTGGAAACTCGCAGCTCGCGCGTGACTCGCCGCGATTACGACTTCGAAAAACCACGCCTGCTGCTGGAAAGCGCGGCTAAGGGCACCGGTCAACCGGACCTGGAAGACTACGACTACCCCGGCAGCTTCGTTACCCGTCAGCGCGGTAAACACCTGAGCCAGCGGTCGTTGGAACGCCATCGCGCCGACTACCAGCAAGCCAACGCTGAGAGCGATCAGCCACTGCTGGTGTCCGGGCACTTTTTGCCGCTGACCGCTCACCCGCGCGCCGACTGGAACCAATTATGGTTACTGACTGCTGTTGAGCATGAGGGCAAACAGCCACAGGTATTGGAGGAGTCGGTCAGCAGCCATAGCGACGCTCGCGACGGCTTCACTCAAGGCTATCGCAACCGTTTTATCGCCACGCCCTGGGCGGTAATTTATCGCCCACCACTTAAGCACTCCAAGCCGAAAGTACTGGGCAGCCAAACCGCCAAGGTCACCGGCCCCGCCGGGGAAGAAATCCACTGCGATCAATACGGCCGAATTAAGGTGCAGTTCCACTGGGACCGTGACGGCCAAGCCGACGAACACACCAGCTGTTGGCTGCGGGTTGCCAGTAGCTGGGCCGGCGACCGTTACGGCGCCATCGCCATTCCGCGCATCGGCATGGAAGTGCTGGTGACTTTTCTGGAGGGCGACCCCGATCAGCCCTTGGTCACCGGCTGCCTGTTTCACAAAGAACACGTCGTCCCCTACAACCTGCCGGCCAACAAAACCCGATCCGTATTCAAAACCCTCAGCAGCCCCGGTGGTGGCGGCTATAACGAACTGCGCATCGAAGACCGCAAAGGTGCCGAGCAAATCTTTATCCACGCCCAGCGCGATTGGGATGAAAACATCGAGCACGACCAAAAAATCCGCGTCGGCAACCAACGCCACGACACGGTCGAGGCCAACAGCTACAGCCAGTTCAAAGCCGAAGAACACCGCACCATCCACTTGGATCGCAAGGTGGAAGTGCGTGGCAATGACCACCTGACAGTCGCAGACAAACAACACCTGAAAATCGGCACTGGACAATTCGTCGAAGCCGGTAACGAGATTCACTACTACGCCGGCAACAAGGTGGTGCTCGACGCAGGCTCCGAACTCACCGCCAAAGGCGGCGGCAGCTGGCTAAAACTCGACGCCGGCGGCGTCACCCTCAGCGGTGCGACCATCAAAATCAACTCAGGCGGCGCGCCGGGTAAAGGCAGCGGGATTGGCATTGTGTTACCGACAATCCCGGGGGCGGCGGATACCGCCAAGGCTGGCAACCTACTCGACAGCGCCGATGCCAACAGCACCTGGTTGGAGCTGAACCTGCATTACAAAAACTTAGAGCCTGTGCCTAACGCTGCCTACCGGGTGGAGTTTGCCGACGGCTCAACGAAAGAAGGCGTATTAGACGCTGGCGGTTTTGCGCGATTAAACGACGTGCCTGCCGGACCTGCCCGCGTGTATTACGGCGAAGATCCACGACCCTTCGTCAAACAGCCCGTTAAAGCACTAAAAACAACTGATGCGGATATCAATGATGATTTACGCACGCTCGGACTAGACCCTCGCAAGGTTGATTTACAAGCGCTGGTCGAGCAAGCAGCAGGGAGGCTGATATGAGTGATGTCGCACAGGGTGCAGAAAGCCAAAACACTGGCGATAGACAGGCTGCTTACGAAGAGGCACTGACGGAACTGGCCAAGGGTATTGCTTTAGGCGCAGTGCCTTTTCTGGGGCAAGCGATAGACGCCTACGACACTGTGGAATCTTCCATAGTGCTCTACAACGCTGAATCCGCTGAGGGTAAGGAAAACGCCCAGTTTGATTTACTGATGGCGATTATCGGCTGGGTTCCAGGTCCGGGTGACGGCCTGAAAAAGAGTCTGCGCATCGTCAACCGTGATCCGCAGCGCTATGCACCTGTGTTGTTCGACTTGCTGCGTTTTGTCCTGCAGGAATGTGGCATTAAGACCAGCCCAGAAGAGCTGCTGGCACAGATATTCAATGCGGGTGCGTTGCGGGCTGAAGTGGACGAAATCATCACCGGAGTAAAGGACTCGTCCGCCTTTAATAGCCTTCCAGCATGGTTGCAAACAGCCGTATTGACGGTGCTCGCCACTTCGCGCGACAACATGCCACTGCTGCTTGGCATCGTGGAAAAGCGCCTGAAGAAGTGGAAGCGCATGCAGCGTAATAGTGCTGCAGCTTCAGGCGAAAGCGGCTCCAGCCAAGGAAAGAAACCGGCGGCTAAAGACGGACAAGTCGCCACCCAAGGCAAAGACGGTGCAAGCCAAACGCATTCAAACCAGGTCGACAACTCCAGTCTTGGCACACTCGCACTTTCAAGCATTTGCAACGAAGGCTTAGGCGTGAGCGGTGAACATATTGCCGACTACCTCTGCGCTAATGAATTCGGTTGGGGTAAAGATTGGGATGGCCACGACAAAGGAGCCACAGGCCAATGGTTGGAAGGCACGCCCAGTGCCAGCAAAATGGGCAAGCTCTCGAAAGGCGGCAGCCCCAAGCAAGCCCATGTGCTCTACAAGCTGACTGACGGTGCCAACGGCACCGGCATTGATGCCGTATGGCGTGCGAACCCGACTAGCAATAGCGGTAAAACATTCGCCATTGTCGAAGCCAAGGCCAGCAAGGACGAAGATGCGCCGAAGTTCGCGCGCAAGCTGAATACCACCCGTAAACCGGCTATTACCTCGAAGTTAGGCATTTCAGGAATAACAGATCCTAGTGAACTGCTTGAGCCTATAGAAGAAGATGCACAATCCACGACTGGAAAGAAACAGAACAGCGGCAAGAGAGCGCCAGCTGTTACCAGTAAAACGCCGCCTGCTGCTGCAAACACGCGAATCCTTGTGCAGATGAGTGTGGAATGGATTAAAGAAAACATTAATAAAGCCGTTTTATTACCCCTCGTGAGACCGGTACTCGGTTCCTATAGTCGGCACCTGATCTATTCACCGCTGTTCCATCCCAGCGGCAGCCCTAAAGCCCATGCCCAAGCCCGCCTGAGTTCTAGCAGCGAAGAGACTCACTCTGAACATGCCGCTTTCCACTATGACGAAACTGAAGTGAAGACCGCAGTGAACAAGCGTAAAAAATCTCTCGCGAAAAAATATGGCGCAAAAAAACATTGAAGATTGAGGCGTAATTCAATGAACAGAAGACAGCAATTTCTTACCGCAGCCCACTATGCCTTCCTGTCCAGCTATTGCGATGAGGAAGAGGGTTACTGGCAGTTTCATCCGATGCAAGCAGAGTCGCCAGAGCAAGAAGCATCACTTAAGGCCCGCCATATCCAATCGGCTTTTTTAAGCAAATTAATTCTTCTCTACACGGCTGGCGAACCCATCGATTCAATGGTTCCAGTGCTGGAGAAACTGATTGGCAAATATGAACTGAGCCAAAAAGCCCTTGGTTATTATGAGCAATCAGCAAACATCTCTCCCTTAGCCATAGATGATTGGCTTTATCAGTATGAAGAGTGCGTACAGGTCATCAGCCTCTGCGTTCTCCTGCATAGAATCGATCTACTAAAGCGCTTTGTTGCTCTGCTCGACGCTGCAGGCTTTGCCGGCACCGACACTCTTTATGAGGACCTGCTCAGTCATCACCTGCCTGATCGTCAAGATGTGGATGGCTGGTATCACGCTGTCTACAACCACCTGATCCGGGCCATTTATGCGGCAACCAAAGACGAGGCTTCGGCTCTACTCAAGCAGTATTGTGATGAGTGGTATCTCGCCTTTGAGCAAGCCCCTTGGCACAACAGTCATCTTGATGGCGACGAAGGCAGTTACGAGGGCTATTGGGCCTTCGAAGCCGCTGCCATTGCCTTTCTCTACGGTATAGACGACAGCAAGATCGACCATATGGTCTACCCCAAAGACCTGGTCGCTTATGCCCGCGGCTTCACCCCAGCGCCTGAGTCCGCGCAGATCGCCCGCATCGAAGCCGGCCAACCTTGCACCCACACCGGTTACTGGTTCACCCCGGCGCAAGCCAACTCGCGCCGCCACTTCAAGCAAGGCGAAAGCATGCCCAGCGTCAGCGATTCAAGCTGGGGCGACGCGCTCTGGTACTGGGCGGGCGAAGAAAAACAATGATCGTCATGAACACATTAGAAAAATCAGTTGAACGTACGCCTGATCTCGCCTTTGAACTGCCAGATGGTCAGCCAGAAACCTATGTCGCGGTCAATGCCGCTACGCGCTCATATATAGCCGAGGCATGACCATCATGAACAGAAGACAACAATTTCTTAGCGATAAGTTATATACCAATCTCTGCACCTATTTCGACGGGATTGAAGCCTACTGGAAAGAAAACACTATGGAGGCTGACTCTCCAGAACAGGAAGCCTCGCTCAAAGCTGAGCCTCTTCAAGAGGCAACATTAGACAAGCTGATTCTTACCTATACAGCAGGAGAGCCGATCGAAACTCTTATGCCACTGCTTGAGCTATTAATAGCTAAATATGAAATAGTGCAAAAGGCACTCGCTCACTACGAGCAGATGCCAAACATTTCACCCCTGGCCATTGATGACTGGCTAGATCAATACGAAGAATGCGTACAAGTTATAAGTCTTTGCGTTCTATTACAGCGCACTGACTTGCTTAAGCGCTTTGTGTGCCTGATCGACAACGCTGGTTATGCAGGTGATGACACGCTATATGAAGATTTACTAAGAAAGATTTTGCCTAGTCGCCAAGACGTAGACCTGTGGTATCACGATGTTTATACGCCACTAATCCGATCCATATATGTAGAGGACAAAAATGAGTCGTCGCAATTGCTCAAACAGTATTGCGACGAGTGGTATCCGGCATTTGAACAAGCGCCTTGGCACGACTCGCATTTGGGTTGGGGAGATGAGGGAAGTTACGTCGGTTATTGGGCCTTTGAAGCCGGCGCCATTGCCTTCCTCTACGGTATCGACGACAGCATGATCGACCACATGGTCTACCCCAAAGACTTGGTCGCTTATGCCCGCAGCTTCACCCCAGCGCCTGAATCCGCGCAGATCGCCCGCATCGAAGCCGGTCAGCCCTGCACCCACGCCGGTTACTGGTTCACCCCTGCGCAAGCCAACTCACGCCGCCACTTCAAGCAAGGCGAAATCATGCCCAACGTCAGCGACTCAAGCTGGGGCGACACGCTCTGGTATTGGGCGGGCGAAGACCCGCAATGATGCTGCCATCATTCCTTCTCGATATTTCACCCTGGAGACTCCGTACATGCTGAACCGCAACTACCCCGTCGCCCTGCTCGCTTTAGCCCTAACCCTGACCCTCAGTGGTTGCAGCGCTAATTACAAATACAGCGACGCCGATTACCGCCCACTGGGTGAACCGACCACGGTCAACCGCGGCAACTGAAAACAAGGAGCAATAGCCATGGAATTGGTCTTCGAGGTGGTTAGCGCCCAGCAGTTTGTGCCGGGTTTGCTGACGACTAAAACCTTCAAACAAGCCGGCGGGGTGATTGGCCGGGCGGAGAATTGCGACTGGGTGATCCCCGATCGTAAGCGAGTGTTGTCGGGCCAGCATGCCCAGGTTAATTACCGCGATGGCGCGTTCTTTTTGACCGATACCAGCAGTAACGGCATTCAGCTAAAAGACAGTGGCGCCAGCCTGCACAAAGGCCAGCCCCAGCGCATCGAACATGGTTGTGTGTATTGCCTGGGCGATTTCGAGATTCGCGCGCGGCTGCTGCAGGATCCGGCGCTGTTCGAGGGCGATATCGGCCGGGCGCAGTCCGCCGGCAGCATCATCCCTGACGATGCCTTTCTGGATCTCGACCCACTGCTGGCCCTCGACCAGCAAGAACGGGTCTACGCCCAAGTCGATGATTTAACCGCGATCATTCGCCCCCAGCAGAGTGCGGCGCAACAACGCGACTACGCCCAGATCGACATGGAAAATTTACCCTTGCCGGAGTTAGTGCCGGCGGCGCCATCGTCCGTGCGCCCCGCTGCGCAGCCAGCCAAGGTGCGCTTGCCGCAGGACTTTTGGCAACAGTTTGGCGAGGCGCTGGGGGTGCCGCTGGATGACCTGGACGAGGATGCCCGCGAAGCCCTGGCCCTGAACGCCGCCAAGTTGCTCAAGCAAAGCATCGATGGCCTGCAGCAGAGCTTGCGCACCCGCAGCGAGTTGAAAAACGAACTGCGCCTGGCCCTCACCAGCGTGCAAAGCAACGGCAATAACCCGCTGAAACACTGCGCCGATAGCAGCGCCGCGTTGACCGCGCTACTGCGCGGCGGCAAACCCGGCCAGCTGCCGGCCGCACAAGCGCTGAGCCGGGGGTTTCGCGACCTGCAGGCGCACCAGGTGGCGCTGCTCGCCGCCAGCCGCGCCGCACTTAAAGGCATGTTTGAGCAACTGTCGCCGGAGCAACTGCGCCTGCGCTTTGAACGCGATGGGCGCAAGCCGCTGCTGGCCACCGCTGGCAGTCACTGGCGCGCCTATCGGCAATTGCACAGTGCCCTGGCCCAGCACGATGACTGGAGTGAGCGGCTGTTCGCCCGCGACTTTGCCCACACGTATGAAGAACAGGTGCGCCTGATCGCCACCCTCAATACCGACCTTCAAGGATGATTCCCATGCTGCGTTTTTTACCCCTGGCCCTACTGACCGCGCTGCTCGGTCTGAGTGGCTGCTCGTCGCTGTCGCCCTATTCGGACACCACCAAGCTCGACCTGAGCTTGACCGGCAGCGAAAAACTCAACCCCGACATCAATGGCCGGCCCTCGCCTATAGTGCTGCGGCTGATCGAACTCAAGCACCCGGTGTCTTTCGAAAACGCTGATTTCTTCTCCCTCTATCAACGCCCCAAAGACGCGCTATCACCGGATCTGGTGACCTTGGAAGAGTTGGAATTGCGTCCCGGTGAAAGCCACGAATTGAAACTTTCGGTGCAGGACGGCAGCCGTTATGTCGGCGTACTGGCGGCCTATCGGGACCTGCCAGAATCCAGCTGGCGTTACGTGATTGCGCTGCAGCCGCAGGAACTCAACAAGGTCGAACTGAACCTCGATGCGCTGGGCATCAAAGCCGTCGATAGCAGCAAGACCGAGGCCAAGCCATGAGCCTGCATAAAGTCGTCTGGCAAGAAGGCATGTTGCTGCGCCCGCAGCACTTTCAGCAAAACGACCGTTATTACGACTATCAACTCAAGGTCCGCAGCCAGTGCATGGACAGCTACGCCTGGGGCTTTTTCGAGCTGGAGATCGACCGACAGTTCCTCAATATGGGCAAGTTGGTGGTCAGCAAAGCCAGCGGTGTGCTGCCCGACGGCACCCTGTTTGAGATCGGTGCCGAGCGCGAACCGCTGGCCCTGGATGTGCCAGCCAATACCGGCAACACCCCGGTGTATCTGGCCCTGGCCTTGGTCACCGGCAACCATATCGAAAGCCGCCGACCCGATCAGCAAGACGTGCTGGCGCGCTACACCACTTACGAGCAAGAGGTTGCCGACTCGAATGCCGGTGACAGTGCCAGCAGCCAGGTCAGCTGCGGCAGACCGGAGTTTCGCCTGTTGCTGGGCGAGCAACAGAGCGATCAGGCCTTCGTCAAACTCAAGCTCTGTGAAGTGCTGGACACCACCCCGGATGGCGTCATTAGTCTGGACCCGGAGTTCATCCCCACCTACGTCAACTTTCAGGCCTCGGGCTATTTGCTCTCCTGCCTAAAAGAAGTGATCAGCATGCTCGGCCACCGTGGCGACATCCTCGCCGAACGGATGCGCGCCACCGGCAAGGTCGGCGGCGCCGAGGTGGGCGACTTTATGATGCTGCAGCTGATTAATCGCTTCGAGCCGGTGCTGCGCCATTATCTGGGCATTGAGCAGGTGCACCCGGAGCAGCTGTACCGCGACCTGCTCGGTTTGCTCGGTGAGCTGGCGACTTTCGCCAGCGAAACCAAACGCCCGCGCATGGACAGCCGCTATCAACACAGCAACCAAGGACTGTCGTTTCGCAAGTTGATGGACGAGATCCGCCAGGTGCTGTCGATGGTGCTCGAGCAACACGCCATCGAGCTGCCATTGCAGCAGCGCCAGTACGGCATTCAAGTGGCACCGCTGCAGGATCACAAACTGCTCAGCAGCTCCGCCTTTGTGCTCGCCGCCAGCGCCCAGTGCGACTCCGAAGAGCTGCGCAATCGCCTGCCGGCGCACCTCAAGGTCGGCCCGGTGGAGCGCATCCGTCAGTTGGTAAACCTGCACCTGCCCGGCATCAAGGTCAAACCCCTGGCCGTGGCACCGCGGCAAATCCCCTTCCATTCCGGCAAGAGCTACTTCGCCCTGGAACTCAGCAGCGAGGAACAGGCGCAACTGGAAAGCTCCGGCGGTTTTGCCTTCCATGTGTCCGGCGAATTCAGCGGGCTCGAACTTAAATTCTGGGCGATCAGGAACTGAGCATGACTACCAAGGAAATGGAATACGGTCTGGATGACAAAACGGTCATTCTCAATCGCAACACTGACAGCCCAGCCCAGAGCCCGCTGACCGACTTTAACGGCGCGCCAAAATTCGAGCAGCTGGAAGAACGGATGATTTACGCCGCCCGTCTGCGCCCGGCGGAAACCTTCAATATCAGCCTCAACCCGCTGGTGGCTGCGGCCTCCACGCTGCTGTCGGAGGTGGTGCGGTTGAAACACAGCCCCGCCGCCGAAGACTTCAACGCCCTCAATCAGCAGCTCAGTAGCGCCATCAAGTTGTTCGAGCACCGCGCCCTGCATGAAGGCGCCGAAAGCAGCCAGGTGATGGCCGCCCGTTACGTGCTCTGCACCGTGCTGGATGAAGCGGTGGTGACCACGCCCTGGGGCAACGAAAGCGCCTGGTCGCAAATGAGCCTGCTCAGCAGTTTTCACAACGAGACCTTCGGCGGCGAGAAGTTTTTCCAGCTGCTCGAACGCTTGTCGCGCAACCCGGTCAAGCACCTGCCCATGCTGGAGCTGATGTACCTGTGCCTGTCGCTGGGGTTTGAGGGCAAGTACCGGGTCATGCCGCGCGGCATGCTCGAACTGGAAGCCTTGCGTGACAGCCTATACCGGCAAATTCGGCAACTGCGCGGCGACATCCCGCGGGAGATTTCGCCGCACTGGCAAGGGCTGAAAGACAGCCGTCGACGCCTGGTACGCATCGTGCCCTGGTGGCTGGTGGCACTTTTTACCCTGGTCAGCCTGACGCTGATGTACGCCGGCTGTAGCTGGATCCTCAGCGAGCAGCGCGACAGCGTGTTGCAGCCTTATCAACCGCTCGATCCACTCGCGGTCGACTCTCAGTCGTTACAAGGACGTTAATGCCATGAAGGATTTTTTCAGCAAACTGGCCAAGTTTTTTCGCCAGACCTGGGTCTGGAGCCTCTGCCTGGTGCTGGTTATCGCGCTGCTGGTGTGGTTCGCCGGCCCGCTGTTGGCGGTCAATGATTACAAATTCTGGGAGTCGGCCAGCAGCCGTCTGGTCAGTATCAGCCTGCTGTTTTTGCTCTGGGGCCTGAGCATGGTGTTTGCCAGTTGGAAGGCCAGCGCGCGCAAGAAAGCCGAGGAAGACGACGCCGATGCCCAGGAACGACTGCGCCGCGACGGCATGATCAGCGAGGAACAACTGGAGCTGCGCAAGCGCTTCAAAGATGCCCTGCACACCCTGCGCCGCTCCAGCCTGTATCGCGGTCGCAGTGAACGCTGGCGCAACGAGTTGCCCTGGTACTTGTTGCTGGGCCCGCAGGGCTGCGGCAAAACTTCACTGCTGGATTTCTCCGGTTTGGACTTTCCGCTGAACCAGGCCGACAGCCAACGGCTGACCAAAAATGTCGGCGGCACCCGTTATGCCGACTGGTATTTTGCCGATCACGCGGTGCTGATCGACACCGCCGGCCGTTACCTGACCCAGCCCAATGCGCAGGTCGATGCCAGCGCCTGGGACAGCCTGCTCGGCCTGCTGCGTAAGCGCCGCGCGCGGCCATTGAATGGCGTGCTGGTGAGCATCCCAGTCGAGCAACTGCAAGGCGGCAGCGAGCAAGCTTTGGAAGCACTGGCGCGGCAAACCCGTCAGCGCCTGCATGAAATCAACCAGCGCCTGGGCGCCGACGTGCCGGTGTATCTAGTGCTGAGCAAAGCCGACAAGGTGCTGGGTTTTGATGAGTTTTTCGATCAGCTGTCCCGTGAGGAAAGCGATCAGGTGCTCGGTGCCAGTTTTCGTAAAGAGCAAGACAGCACCGATGTGCAGGTGGTCCGCCAGGAGTTTGAAGAGCTGCTGCGGCGCCTCAACAGTCAGGTGATCCTGCGCATGCACCAAGAGCGCGACACCCAACGGCGTGGCCGGATCCTCGATTTCCCGCACCAACTGGGGCAAATCGGCGAGCGCCTGTGCCTGTTCGTCGAGCTGGCATTCACCGGCAACCGTTATCAACGTGCCAGCCAACTACGCGGTTTCTACCTGACCAGCGCGCCGCAATTGGACCAGCAATTGGATTCCACTACCGCCGGCATCGGCCGCAATTTCGGCTTGGCCAACAGCGCCCTGCCAACCTTTCGCAGTGGCCGCGCACGCTTTATCAACCAACTGCTGAGTCGGGTGATCTTCCCCGAAGCCGAATTGGCCGGGCTGGATAAACGTGAAGTTCGGCGCATCGATTGGGGCCAGCGCGCCATGTATGCCGCGGCCTTGGGTTGCTTGGCGGTGTTTGGGCTGTTTTGGGCCAACGGTTTCTCCGCCAACCATGAGCGTTTGGAGCAACTGCGCAGCCTGGCTGTGCAGCTGGGCGAGCAACAGCAAGGCATCAGCCCTCAGGACGATGCCCTGCCGACCCTCAAAGCGCTGGACAGCAGCTATGCGGCAACCCAGGTGTTCCCGCCGATCGCCGACGCCCCTTACTCGCAGCGCGGCGGCCTGTATCAAGGTGAACAGGTCGATCCGTCCGTGCAACAGGCCTACCGCCATCAGCTGGAAACCTTGCTACTGCCACGGGTTGGCCGCCAATTGGAAGCCCAGGTGCGCGCCAACCTGGGCGACCGCGAGCGGCTGCTCAACAGCCTGCGCGCCTACCTGATGCTGAACCTGACGGAGCGCCGCGATGCCGAGTTTTTGCAAGAGTGGTTAGCCACCGATTGGTCGCAGCGCTACAGCGGTAACAACGCCGCGCAAAAAGGCTTAAACCAGCACTTCGAGCGGCTGTTGGCCGAACCTTTCACCCCCTATGAGCTAAACGCCCCACTGGTCGAGCAGGCCCGCAAACAGTTGCGCAGCGAGTCGTTGGCCAACGTGGTCTATCGCATGCTCCGTGATCAGGCCCGCAGCCTGCCGGACTACAGCCTGGAGCAAAAACTTGGCGACCAGGGCAGCGTTTTCAGTGGCAGTGACTACAGCTTCCCGGGCTTCTACACCCAGCGTGGTTACCAGCAGTTCTTCGTCGGCCAGGGCGCCGATTTGGTGCGCGACATCCTGCGTGACAACTGGGTACTGGGCGACGGTGACAGCCTCAGCCAGAACGACCTCAGCCACCTGTTGGTCGAGATGGAGCAGCTGTACTTTCGCGACTACGCCAACTACTGGGCCGAAGCCATTGGCCAGCTAGCCCTACAACCCTTCGACAGCACCTTGCAGGGTTCAGAACAACTAGCCGGTTTAACCGCCGCCAACTCACCGCTGCTGCAACTGCTGGTCGAGATCCGTGATAACACCCGTTTCACCGGCATGGCCGAAGCTGCCGATGGCGTGGCCGATGCCGCAGATGGTTTAAAGGGCGCCAAAGGCAAGCTCGGCAAAGCCGCCAAATTGGCTGCCGGTGCCGCCGAGCAAGCCCAGGCGGGGCTGGTCAAGAACCTGCCCGACACCGCGCGCAAAACCCTGGAACGGCGTTTCGAACCCCTGCACCGTTTGCTCGATGACAAAGCCGGTGCCGGCCCGCAACTGGCCAGCACCTTGCAGGCCCTCGATGGCCTGCAACAGCAACTGGCTAGCCTGGCTCATGCCAGCGCACCCGAGCAAGCGGCCTTCGAGCTGGCCAAGGCGCGCATGGGCGGTCAACGCGACTCCATCAACCAACTGCGTAACGCCGCCAGTCGACTGCCGCAGCCGGTCAGCAACTGGTTGGCACTGGTGGCCGAAGACAGCTGGGGGCTAGTCCTCGGCGACGCCCATCAGTACCTCAATCAGCGCTACCGCAGCGAGCTGTACGCCGCCTATAGCGGCTCGCTGAAACAGCGTTATCCCTTCACCGCCCACAGTGAAAGCGACGTGGCCATTGCGGACTTTCGCGAGTTCTTCAAGCGTCAGGGCCTGGCCGAGCAGTTCTTCGACAACTACCTGAAACCCTTCGTCAGCGGCACCGCCGGCGCCTACCAGTTGCGCCGGGTGGATGGTCGCGGCCTGCCCTTGTCGGCACAGTTTCTGACCCAGATGAGCCATGCACAGGTCATCCAGCAGAGCTTCTTTGCCGAAAACCCGGGCGAACCCTTGGTGCTGTTCAAGCTTGAGCCCTACTCGCTGGACCCAAGCCTGGGCCGGGCGGATTTTCGCTTTGGCGACCAACAGCTCGAATACCGTCACGGACCGATAGTGCAAACCGCCTTCCGCTGGCCAGCCACGGCCGATGAAGGCCGCACCAGTTTGGTGGTCGAAGAACTCGACGGTCGCCGCGTTGGCATCGAGAAAAACACCGGTCCCTGGTCACTGTTTCGTCTGCTCGATTTAATGCAGGTCGATTACCACAGCGGTCGCGATGTACTGATCCTCAAGGCCAATATCGGCGGCCAGCACGCCAACTACCTGCTGCACAGCCAGCGCTCGCCCAACCCCTTTGATATCGCCCTGCTGCGCGACTTCAAGTTGCCGGCGACCTTGTGATGGCGCTCGACACAGTGCGGCCCGTAGTCGTGGCCAACCCCTGGCGCAGCGCGGCGCGCACCGACACCGGCAAGGTGCGGGCGCGCAACGAGGATGCTTTTCTCGAGCTTGCCGAGCAGGGTCTGTGGGTGGTGGCCGATGGCATGGGCGGCCACCAGAACGGCGCCTTGGCCAGCCGTATGATTGTCGAGAGTCTGGCCGAGCTGCCGCCTGCGGGCAGTTTGGCTGATCGCTCGCAACGGCTGCGCCAGTGCCTGCATGAGGTTAATCGGCGCCTCGGCCAGGAACTGACCGTGACGGCCGAGCGCACCGACACCCTGATGGGCAGCACCGTAGTGGCGCTGCTGATGGAGGCCACTAAGGCGGTGTGTATTTGGGCTGGGGACAGCCGCTGCTACCTGTGGCGGGCCAGTCGTTTGTATCAGCTCAGCCGCGATCACTCGTTGTTGCAGGAGCTGATCGACGTGCAACAGCTCAGCCCCACACAAGCGGCCAAACATCCGGCAGCCCACGCCCTTACCCGCGCCATTGGCGCCAGTGAGGAGCTGAAACTGGACATTCTCGAACTCGACTGCCTGCCCGGCGATACTTTTTTGCTCTGCAGCGACGGCCTCTACCAGGGCTTAAGCGCCGACACCCTCGGCGCCGCCCTCAACCTGCCATCGCCGCAACTGGCCTTGCAGCGCCTGTTCCAGCAGGCACTCGCGGGCGCCGCACGCGACAACCTCAGCGCCGTGGTGATCCGCCGATGACTGAGGAGCCGCTAATGGATGCTTGCTTGGATAACAGCGAAGCCTGCGACCTGACCTACTTTGCCTTTGCCGCCAGCGCTGCTGCACCCCGAGCGGCAACAGTGCAACAGGCTATAGATGTGCTGCCTGAAGTGCTCGCGGGCCGTTACCAAATCGAGCGCCTGCTCGGCGTCGGCGGCATGGGTGCGGTGTACCGTGCCCGTGATTTGCTGCGCGAGCAATACGGCGAACCCGAGCCCTATGTCGCGCTCAAGGCCTTGACCGAGGACTTTGCCGAATACCCCGACGCCAACGCCCTGCTCTACACAGAATTTGCCCTGACCTCACGCCTGAGCCATCGGCATGTGATCCGGGTGTTTAGCTTTGAGGTCGACAGCGGCAGTCAACGGGCCTTTATCACCCTCGAGCTGCTCAAAGGCTGCACCCTCGCCCAACTGCTCTTATCACACCCACAAGGCTTGCCCTGGCAGCAGGCCCACGAAGTCAGCCTGGCTCTGCTCGAAGCTCTCAGCTATGCCCACGGTGAAGGGGTGCTGCATGGCGACATCAAACCCAGCAACCTGATGCTCGGAGATGAAGGCGTGCGACTGTTCGATTTCGGCCTCGGCCAGGCCGAGGAACAGCGCCTGCCCGGCCTGCCGCGCCTGTGTCGCAGCCGTTTCGCCGCCTGGACCCCACGCTACGCCGCGCCCGAGTTACTGGAAGGAGCAGCCCTCAGTCCGGCCGCCGATGTCTACGCGGTGGCCTGCGTCATCTATGAACTCTGCAGCGGCCAACACCCACTACGGCGTCTCAGTGCCAAGCAAGCCAAAGCCGTAGAATTGCCCCTGAGCGCTGCCACCGGCTTACCCAAAAGCCTCTGGCCAACCCTGCGCGCCGCCCTTGCTTATGAGGCCAGCGAGCGCTGCAGTTTGCCGGCATTGCTGGCGGCCTTTAGCGACTACCAGGCACCCAGCTCGCGATTACCGCGCTGGCTGACGCGGCAATCTGGATGATCAAAAGTCCAGCGCAACATGGATGTTTTGCCAGCCAACATGACAAGGAAGGTCCGCATGTTTAACCCTGCCAATCAAACCCACTTCAGCCTGGTTATCGAGGGCTTCGAGCACGACTTGCAAGTGCTCGAATTCAGCGGCTGCGAGGCTATCAGCCAGCCCTATAGATTCGAGCTGGAGTTGGTCAGCGAGCGCGCCGACCTGGACTTTGCCAGCCTGCTGCACAAGTCCGCCTTTCTGGCGTTCAGTCCAGACGGCAACGGCATTCACGGGCAGATTTACGCCAGCGCCCAGGGCGAAACCGGCAAGCGCCTGAACCGTTATCGCGTGTCCTTAGTGCCGCAGCTGAGCTATTTGTCCCTGCGCACTAATCAGCGGATTTTTCAGCAGCTGACGGTGCCGCAGATCATCGCTCTGGTACTTGAAGAGCACGGCATTCAAGCCAACGCCTATCAGTTTCAGCTGGGCCCCAGCGTCTATCCCGAGCGTGACTACTGCGTGCAGTACGACGAAACTGACCTGCACTTCGTCCAGCGGTTGTGTGAAGAGGAAGGCCTGCACTACCACTTCAACCACAGTCTCGACGGCCACGTGCTGGTCTTCGGCGACGACCAAACCTGCTTCGGCAAACTCGGCCAGCCCACCGCCTATATCCAGGACAGCGGCATGGTCGCCGATGAGCCGGTAATCAAGCGCTTCAAAGTGCGCCTGGAAACCCGCACCAGTCGTATCACCCGCCGTGATTACGACTTTGGCAAACCACGTCTATTGCTGGAAGCCGCCGTCAAGGATGCCAGCCCCCACAGCCAACCGGCCCCGGACCTGGAAGACTACGACTACCCGGCGCGCTTCACCGACCGAGCCCGTGGCAAGCACCTGAGCCAGCGCGCCCTGGAACGCCACCGCGCCGACTATCAACGGGCCGAGGGCCGCAGCGATCAGCCAACCCTATGCAGCGGCCACTTGCTGGAAATCTCCGAACACCCGCGCCGGGAGTGGAACGCCCTTTGGCTGCTGACCGAAGTGCGGCATGAGGGCAAACAACCGCAAGTGCTGGAGGAGTCGATTACCAGCGATGTGCAAGGCCACAACGGTTTTACCCAAGGCTATCGCAACCACTTTACTGCCACGCCCTGGGACGTACTGTTTCGCCCCCCACTGACCCACCGCAAACATCAGGTACTCGGCAGCCAGACAGCGGTGGTCACCGGGCCAAAAGGTGAGGAAATTCATTGCGATCAATACGGCCGAGTGAAAGTCCAGTTCCATTGGGACAGGCACGGCCAAGCCGACGATCACAGCAGCTGCTGGCTGCGGGTGGCCAGCAGCTGGGCCGGCGACCTCTATGGCGGCATCGCCATCCCTAGGGTCGGCATGGAAGTGCTGGTAACCTTTCTCGAAGGTGACCCCGACCAGCCGCTGGTCACCGGCTGCCTGTACCACAAAGAACACGTCGTCCCTTACGACCTGCCGGCGAATAAAACCCGCACCGTGCTCAAAACACTCAGCTCACCCGGTGGTGGCGGCTATAACGAAATACGTATCGAAGACCGCAAAGGCGCTGAGCAAATCTACCTGCACGCCCAGCGCGACTGGGATGAAAACATAGAACACGACCAGAAGATCCGCGTCGGCAACCAACGCCACGACACAGTGGAAGCCAACAGCTACACCGAGCTAAAAGCCGAAGAACACCTGACCGTCATCGCCGAGCGCAAGGTCGAAGTCAAACCCAACGACCACCTAACCGTCGGCCAGAACCAACACCTCAAATTCGGCACCGCCCAACTGACCCAAGCCGGCCAGGAAATCCACCTCAAGGCCGGACAAAAAATGGTCATCGAGGCCGGCACCGAACTCACCCTCAAAGCCGGCGGCAGCTTCATCAAACTCGACCCCGGCGGCATCACCGTTTCCGGGTCATTGGTGAAGATCAATGCGGGAGGCTCACCGGGGGCGGGCTCGGGCATCGCGATCAAACCGCCGGTGCTGCCGGGGGCGGCGGATAGGGATAAGGCGGGAAATTTGTTGGATGAGGCGTTGCTGAACTCACTGCAAAAGACTGAAAACCAGTCACAAGCATTTTTCTTGTTTTCTGAATAATGACCACAGAGATAGACACCATGAAGCGAAGCATTACCTCCCTGCTGGCTTACCTGCCCCTGCTGGTCCTGTGCAGTGCCTGCGCGGCGCCGCCACAGGCAGAGAAACCCGCCATCCATCTACAGAGCCTGTCCTACGACGAAGCATTGCAGGCCTACCACAGCGCTGGGCGCGACGAGAACTACCGCTGCATCCATCAAGCCGCGGACGACCACTACAAAGCCAGCGTCGATGCTAAGGCCGTGGCGATCGTGATCGATGACGTGCTGTACCTGAAGATCAATGGACGTCTGCTGGAACTGGCGCAAACGGAAATCAGCGCGAAAGCTGCCCGCTACACGAATAGCGATTCTCTGATCGAGGCAGGCTATTCGATCGTTAAACAATTCAATTTCTCGGAATACAACGAGTCGGATGACCGCAATGTGGAGCTGTGGGTAAACACGCCCGATGGCACACAGCATGTGAAGACATTCGGCAATCGTTGTGGCATCTGATCGCGCCGGCCAATGGCCAACGCGTCAATCTGAAGATTCAAGGAAGAATTATGTCTAACCGATACACGATCGTTGAAAGCGTCGGCAGTGCCACCCAGTCAGTCATGTCTTTTGAGGACCTGGAAAAACACCACCCATCCTCAGGGCAAGAGGCGGGCCGGGATTACGAAACCATCGACGGTGACTTCGAGGAAATCCGCAAGACCGCAGACGGTCGTACGCTGATCAAGAAAGACTTCGTGCTTCTGATCAATGGCAGCAACACCTCGGTTCCCGTGCCTTGTCCTGTTTCCGGCTACGTAAAAACGAAAACGGCATACGGGACCGTTTCGATCTATGACAGCCCTGGGGGCAAGCTACTGGGGCAAGTACTTCACCTGAACACAGCGTTCAAGGTCAAGGATGGTGACTTCGTCGAGTACGGCCAAGCGGTAGGCATTCAGTCCGGCACAGGGCCCGCCGGTACTGTTTCTTATGCGATTCACGCCCACGTCGAGCTGGAAAAAAGCCAGTTCGTAAAGTACATCGCAGATATCGTCAGTGGGACAATAACCCCCAACACCGGAGCCTCAGGAAATTCATCAGGCAATGAGCCGCCCTTCCAATTCCCGATCCGCAAAGCGGATGGTAGTCACTATCAGGTCGCGGAGATCTACAAGGAGCTGGAAAAGGAGACCTCCGGGCACTACCTGTTGGGCAATCATGGCTTTTGGCACGGTGGACTCCACTTCAGTGAACGAAGTGTTCCCCACTGCATGACGAAACAAGCCATCCGCTGTATGGCCGATGGCGAAGTGGTCGCCTATCGCTTGAATAAGGATTACCTAACCTCAAATTTCCAAGGAGAAACCGAGTGCAGCAACTTGCGCTACTCGACCTCCTTTTGTTTGGTTCGACATACCTATGAATCCGCCAAGCGGCCGCCTGAGAAAAAGGAAAAGCCGAAAATTGAATGGCCAGGGCGCGTTGTGCGTCTTTCCAGCAGCCGCAATGCACGAGACGTGGCCGGAAAAAATCTCGGC
>JAIERD010000580.1 GCA_019747155.1 Pseudomonadaceae bacterium | reverse complement strand
CGCGGTTTGGTTGTTCCAAATGAGCGACGAGAAACGCCGCCTCGCGCAAAAACAGGCCCGGCCCTTCGGGTTGCGCGGGAAATGGCCCCCGCTGTTGTTGCAGGACTTGGCAAGGGAATAACCATTACCTGCGTCCTGCGCCTAACCGGGGGCCATTTCTCGCGGCAACGCGGCTCGCGATGAAACGGCAACAGACCCTAGGCAGTCTAACCGGCCCACCGGTACAAGGAAAATCAGCCGACAGCTGCTAGGATGGCCGCCGACTTCTCTGCTACGTCTCGAGCGCCCATGGACATTTCCAGCCTGATTGACCTGTTTCTGCACCTAGACAGCCATCTCGACACCTTGATCAGCCAGTACGGGGTGTGGGTGTACGCCATCCTGTTTTTGGTGATCTTCTGCGAAACCGGTCTGGTGGTGATGCCATTTCTGCCCGGCGACTCGCTGCTGTTTATCGCCGGCGCTGCCGCCACCCACAGTGGCCTCGACCCTTGGCTACTGGCCGGCTGCCTGTTTATCGCGGCGGTGCTGGGCGACAGTTGCAACTACTGGGTTGGTCGGCGTTATGGGGTGCGCCTGTTTGAGCGCGGCAACTCGAAAATCTTCCGCCGCGACTACCTGCTGCGCACCGAAATCTTCTATGCCAACCATGGCGCCAAGACCGTCACCCTGGCGCGTTTTCTACCGATTCTGCGCACCTTCGCACCCTTCGTCGCCGGCCTCAGCCGCATGCCCTACGGCCAGTTCATCAGCTACAGCGTGCTCGGCAGTGTGCTGTGGATCGGTGGCCTGATAACCCTCGGCTATCAGTTCGGTAATGTGCCCTTTATCAAACAGAACCTGACCCTGTTGATCCTTATCATCATCGGTCTGTCGCTGATCCCGATGCTGCTCGGCTGGTGGCACCAGCGCCGGCAAAGCGCGCCTGCGGGCTAAAGCGGCGATGTTTGTACTGCTTGAGTCCACCGATCGAGGCTTCATTAACGAGTTGCATGAGAGCTTGCAGGCCTACGGCATCGTTGCCCTGGTCTGCGATCTGGGCAGCGGCGCGGACGGCAGCCAACATTTCGCCATTCAGCTGGCCGCTTACTCGCAGATGGAGCGCGCCCGTCGCTTGCTGTTTCATAGCGCAGACTTTGCCCGCTCGCTGCACCCGGAGTTTCTTCCGGCCCTGCAGCAGATCCGCGAGGTACCCCGGCAACAGTTGCTACGCTGGTTAACCTCGACCTGGGCGTTGCGCCTAACCGCCCTCTGTCTGACGGCGGTGCTGCTCGGCCTGCTGGGCGACGCGCTGCTCAAATAGCTGACTGTTAACCTAGCCAACCCGGCGCCTCCCCCGCCAGCGCCATCAGCCTGCCCCCCCCTGACGGCGCTAGCTAAACCGCTTTACCAACCACCGCCACCACTGCCGCCGCCGGATGAGCCGCCGCCCGTGGCACCGCCCGAAGAACCAGCAGATGAGGGGCTCGGCGCGGCTTGGGCAATCGCGGTAGCGCTAGTTAAACCGCTGCACAGATTGCTGGCGAATGCCTGCCCCGCACCCACACTGCTGCGGCCCTGATACCACTGCGGCTGATAACCTTGTTCGGGCAGATCGATCAAGCCACTGCGCAGCGCTTCGCTAAAGCGCGCCGTCCACGCGCGCTCGACATTCAGCGCCATGGCATACGGCAGGTGCCGTTCGTACAGAGCAATGCTCATGGTTGGCCCGCCACTGGCACGGGCATGGGTGTCCCTCTCGGCCAGTTGCAGGTACTCACGGTAACCGGCCAGCCCATCGAGCAAGCGCCGGCCCAGCACTGACGGGGCTTCTAGCCACCAATAGCTGCCCAGCACCAGCAGCGCATAGGCCGTCACCAGCACCAGCACCGGCGCACTGACCGCAACGCTGAGCATCCACAAGCCCACCGGCACACCACAACTGAGCAACAGCCCCAGCGCGCCCAAGGCCAGCGAGCGTAACCAATTGGGTTCATGCCGCGCTGCCACTAAGGCCACCGCCGCCGGTACGCCCAAACCCAGACTAAACACCAGCCCGGCCAGCGCCTCGCCCCACTGCTGGCCCTGTAAACCCAAGCTGACACTCAACAGACAAGCGCCCATCGCCCACAGCAAGCCGAGCCACCATTGGCGGCGATGGAGGCTATGCCACGCCTTGCCTTCGCCCTCTAGCTGAGCCGTCAACCCGGCCACCGCCGCCGCCAGTGGCGGCAAATAACGCTGGCCAATATGCAGGCTTGGTGCACCGCTTTGGCCGGCAAATAAGCCCTGCAACAGGTTTGCCTCTAGCGGTGGCAATGGCTCGGCAGGCGCACTGCCGCACGTCAGCACATACCCATCGCCGCGCGGGCCGTCGGCCAAGGTTAAGTGCTGAGTAATGGCCAAGTCCGTGACGCTCACGGCCAGCGCCAACGAGGGATTAAAGTAGCCGCGAAAACCCCGTTGCCACAGCCAACCGGCACTCGCCGGACTGAGCCCGGGCGGGGCGGCGAACTGCACAATAATCAGCCCCGCGCGCGGGTCGCGGCCAACCCGCCGCCAGACCTGCCCGTAATAGCCAAGCAAGCCGAGCAACAGCAAACTGCCGAGACTAAAACCGAGGTTGTCGCCCAGCAGCCGCCACCACTGCTGGGCACTTGAAGGCCGCACCAGCACGCCGGCCGGCCAGTCCACGGACAAGGTAAAGCCGTGTTGTGCGGGCAAGGCGGCGCTAGTAGCTAGCTGCAAATAATCTTCACGCTGCGCCACGATGCGCCAGTCTTGCCCGCGCTCACCACTCGCCCCGGTATACCCCAGCACATTGCCCAGCCGCGCCCCGGCCGGCAGTTGCAGGGCCACCGAGACCTGCGCAATCGGCAACTGCCAGTCGTTGCCGGTGACGTTCCAGTACAGCTCGTCCACCCCGTCACCCTGAATCACTTGCGGATCAACCCGGTAGTGCAACTCATAGCTATAGCGGCCCGGCGTTAACAGTTGCTCAGGCGCACCCAGATACAGCCGCTCACCGGCGCCAAACGCCTCGCGGCGCAGCGGCTCTGGCTGGCCATCGCGCGTGACCTTAAGCGACTCGATTGGCGTGTGGCGCAGCAACCCGGATGGAAGGCGATAAAGGGTCGGCAGGTCACGGTAAATGCCGTGCTTAATTAGCTGACCTTCGGCCTGCACAGTGATCCGCTCGCTGACCTGCAACATCCCGTCGCGGCCCAACTCAAGGCGCACATTAAAGTCCTCAATCTGCTCCACAGCCAAAGCCCACGTGGGCAGTAACAGCAGACTGAGCAAGCAGCGTGATAACCATCCGTGCATCTAGAAACTCCTGTGACGGCGCTTGCCGCGCATAAAAAATACCTACCAACGCGGCGGGCGGCCACTACTCAGACGCTGGCGTGACCTCTAACCCCATCCAGTCGATAACCCCGACAGTGGCATTGGCGAACACCCCGAGCGTCGTGCCGTCGCGGTGGCGTTGCTGGATCGAGTGGCCGGCGGTGACCGTTGCGCCGGTTTTCTGGTTGCGTGCGCGGCCATCTGCCGTAGGGCTAAATAACCAAGTGTCCACATCCTGCCAGCGCACCGCCGTGCCGCTGGGATAATCCCAGTCGCCCAGACGCAATGGCGCACCCAGCTCGCCCTCCCAACGGCTTAACTGCCGGGCCTGATCGAGCTTCATGCGCAGTTCGCGCAGTTGCAAACCGAGAAAACTCAGCGGCGGCTCTATGGTTTGCTCATTGCTTAGCTCCCAGCCTGACTCGTCGATATACACCCGGCCGTCGGCGGGCCAACTGACCCCCGCCACCTCGCTGTGCGGCGCCAGAGTGCACTGCTTGAACTGCCATTGGCTGGGCTGTAGCCGGGCTTCTACTGTGCGCTTAAACGTGACCCAACTGCCGGCCGCACAAGGCCAGTCAGCCACGCTCTGCTGACCGCTCAAGCGCAGCTTTGATTCAAAGGAGTGCGGCGATGCATCGATAGCATCCACCGACAAACCGAGCACTACTATGGGCTGGCTCAGTTCGGCATACAGCACACTGGCTAAGCCATAGGGCTGCGGCTGGTCCTGCCAATCGAGCGGCTCGAGGGTGCCGAGTTTGACTTGGCTGCCGGCCGGCAAGCGCAGCTCACCCAGTTGTAAATCCTGCTCCAATCGTGGGTTCAGCGCCTCGCGGTGCGCTTGGTGAGCGGCGATACTGTTCAGCGATTCGAGCTTTAGCAGCACACCCGGCAGCAGCAATATCAACAGCAGCAAGCTGAGGCCGCTATAGCTTTTACGGTAACGGCCAAGATGCTGCCGCGAGCGACGAAAGAACAGCCCTAGCAGCATCAGCAAGAGACCAGTACCGGCCGCCATGCTGAGTAAATACAGCAGGCCAACCACGATAAACAGTTCTAGCGGGGGAACGGGAATCATCTATCTAGCCTCAGTAGCGAGTCGTGCGCCGTAGCAACCTGTTTAGCCATCCAGGCATATCAAAACTCCGTGTTCGGCGCTTGCCGCTCAGCGTGGTCATTGACGGCAAAATACTCACCCGAGACAAAGCCAAACAAGCGCGCCAATAGGTTACTGGGCACCGACTCGACCAACACATTCAGCTCGCGCACCGCGCCGTTGTAGTAACGCCGGGCCATTTGCAGGTGTTCTTCACAGTCGCGCAGGTTGACCTGCAAATCTATAAACAGCCGGTCGGCCTGCAGCTGTGGATAACCCTCGGCGAGTGCCAAGACCTGACCAAGACTACTGGCCAGCTGGCTTTCCGCCGGCGCCCGCTGGCTCAAGGCGGCCTGCGCCAAGGCCACGGCTTGCCCCCGCTCGGCCGTCAGTGCTTGCAGGGTGGTCCGCTCGTGAAGCATGTAGCCTTGCACGCAACTGACCAAATTCGGGATCAAATCAGCCCGCCGTTTGAGCTGCACATCGATGCCACTCCAGGCCGCCGCCACCCGCTGGCGATTAAACACCAGCCGGTTGTAAGTCCACCCACTGGCGGCCAACAGCAGCGCCGCCGCCAACGCTATTAGTAATCCCTGACTCATTCACGCCTCTCCAGCCGGTATCCATACTCGCCCGCCACACTGATGGCGCAAGCTCGCTAAGCCTACGGCAAAGTGCCCAAACAAGCCCTCACTCAACCATTGCTTATGCCCGCCGGCAGCCTTGGCCAGAGCCTGTTGCTCGTGCTCGGCGAGTTGTTCGCATTCCAGCCGCTATCGCACATGCCTGGGCTGCGTCACGGGCCACGCTGCGGTAATGACTGACGCTTAACTTAGCCGACACGCGGCTAAACCCAGACGCAGCGCCGCCGCGTCCTGGGCCTGAGTAAAGATCAGCTCAAGGCGCGAATCGTTGCGCCACTCGCTGTTGCGCCAGTGCGGCGCCTCGCCCTCCAGCGCATTGGCCGACAGCCAACCGGCGTTAGTCTGCAGCACCAACTTGGCCCGCCGCCAAGGCAGGCTGGCCAGCCATTGCTGCAGGCGCATCAGTTCAAACTGCTGACTCGGGTGCCAGCGCCAGCCGATGCTCCAGCCTTCCGGTTGCGCTTGAATCAGGCAAATCGGCTGACTGACATCGCTCCAGACCTGCGCCATTGGCGCCGCGCCTTGCGGCAGTTGCAACGCCGGATTGGCCAGTTGCGCCTGCGCGGCAAAACCCGGTAACTGCTCTAGGTCGAGCTGGCCTTGAGTGGTCCAGTGCACAGGCGTGGCCGGCAACTGCGCCTGCAATCTGGCGCGCGCGGCGCTATCCAGACCTTCGGCCTTATTCAGCAACAACAAACCGGCCAAGCCCAGGGCCTCTTGCTGATTGGCCGGCAGCGGCTGCCCCTGGGCCAGTGCGGCGGCGTCCAGCACCAGCACCGGCGGTTGCAGCGCCAACACGCCAAGCCAGGGCGGCTCGGCCAACTGGCGCAATAACTCGGCCGGATGGCCCAGCCCGGAAGGCTCGATAAACAGCCGATCCGGCTGGGCTTGGCGCAACAAGCGCGCCAGACCAATCTGAAACGGCGCGCCATTCACGCAGCACAGGCAACCGCCGGCCACCTCCGACAGGCTGATGCCATCGGCACTGGTGGTCAGCAACGCCTGATCCAGCCCCACCAGGCCAAACTCATTAATCAGCACCGCCCAGCGCTCAGCCGCCGGCTTGTGCGCCAGCAGATGGCGCAGCAAGCTGGTTTTGCCGGCGCCCAAAGGCCCGGCAATCAGGTGCGTGGGAATATTACTCAGCATGCATGGGCTCGGTTTGGGGCTAAGTTGGCGAAATGGTGATTATGCTGCCGCCTTTATGGGCGACAGGAAAGCGCCGTGCTAGAGTCGCGCGGTTTATTTTTGGAGCCAACCTATGCGTGTTTGGATTGCCCTGTGCCTGTCTGCCCTGCCCTTATTGGCCCAGGCCGAAGCCTGCGTCGTGCACAGTAAGGGCGCGCAGGTGGAGGTTAAAGTCTGCCAGCAGAACCGCACCATCCCGGCCAGTTTGTTTCATGACGGCTTTTGCCAGCCCCAACTGACTGGGCAAACCGTGGATGTTAGCTACGCCGAACAATGCCCAAGCGGCGCCTTCGGCGTTTGCCGTAACGCCCATGTCAGCGGCAGCGCCTATCAGCAAGATATCCATTACTACGGCGTGGCGACTGACGCACGGCTGCTCAAGCCGGCCTGCGAGCAACAAAGCAAAGGCGTGTGGATGGCGCCCTAAGCCGCATTAACAGCGCAACTTAGGCCAGCCAATCGAGCGTCAGCAGCAAACGCCGCTGACCAGACGGCAATGGTGGGGAGCGATGGATCAAGCCGCGCCCCTCATTGCCGAACCACTTCTCGCCTTTGACCAAGGCCACGGCACCCACCGCAACCTGCTCGATCTCGCTGACGTGCTGCGGCGCAGCGTCCGCCAGGCTCGCCCGGCTCATGGCGTCTTCGCGCAACCACTGGCTGCCGGCACCGGCATAGCTGGTAATCAGGCGCAGCGGCACGTGGTCAACATGAAAGCGCGGGCACATGGCCTGCTCTAACATACGCAAACGCAGGCCAATGCGCTTGGCCCCCAACAAGCAGGCATAGGCACTTAACAGCCAGTTAATGTCAGCCAAAAACGCCGCATGTCCCGGTAAATATTGATAGCCGCCGGCCAGATTACGCACGGCAGCAGGCGGCACATCCTCGATCCAGTCGATGCTTAAGGACTCCGCCAGCGGCTGCCCCAACGCCAGCAGCTGACGCACAAACTGCTCAACCTCAACGCTTAACTGGCGCTCATACACGGCCAAATTAACCTCCGTCGCCAGCACCTCGGCGAGTACCTGCGGGCTAGCACCCTGCACCTGCCGGGGTGCCTCTCGCAGTTTGTACGCGGGCCTCATGCCGCCTCCTCATGCCACGGGCCGAAAGGGTCGGGCAGTTGCCGCCAGCTTTCGACCCCGGCGGCCATTTCTTGATCGTCTAACTGACAAGCATCCAGCTCCTCGTTGAGCTGGGCAAAGTCGATGTGCTGGCCGATAAACACCAGTTCTTGACGGCAATCGCCGACTTCCGCCAGCCAGTTATGCATGATCGCCTGCACGCCCTCGTCGTCCGCAGGCCACTGGGCTTTCGGCACAAAGCGCCACCAACGCCCGGCGAATCCGTGGCGCATCAAACCGCCCGCCTGCGACCAACTGCCGGCCTCTTGGTATTTGCTGGCCAACCAGAAAAAACCCTTGGAGCGCAGCAGCCGGCCATTGGTCCATTCGCGGTTGATGAAGTTGAAGAAGCGCTCGGGGTGAAACGGCCGCCGCGCCCGATAGGCCGTCGAGGAAATGCCGTATTCCTGGGTTTCCGGCACATGCTCGCCGCGTAACTCTTTGAGCCAGCCCGGCGCTTGGGCGGCGCGCTCGAAGTCAAAGCGACCGGTGTTGAGAATGCTCGCCAGCGGCACTGCGCCCATCACCATCGAGATGATCTCGGCGTGGCTGTTAAGGCTGCGCAAAATGGCGGTCAGCTCTTCACGATCGCTGCTGGAGATCAGGTCGATCTTGCTGATCAGCAGCACGTCGGCAAACTCGATTTGTTCGATCAGCAGGTCGGTGATCGAGCGCTCGTCGTCTTCGCCCAAGGTCTCACCAC
Source organism: Pseudomonadaceae bacterium (assembly GCA_019747155.1). GTDB lineage: Bacteria > Pseudomonadota > Gammaproteobacteria > Pseudomonadales > Pseudomonadaceae > Aquipseudomonas. The sequence goes on along the minus strand of JAIERD010000580.1, from coordinate 13,745 downwards.
TGCTGGCAAGGCTTTCGGCGGCTTGATAGTCGGCCAGGAAGCTCAAACCATCGACCACCGTGACCATGGTATCGAGGCGCGCCAGGTCGGCCAAACTTTTGCCGTCATCACCGCGAAAGGTAAAGGTTTCCGCCACCGGCAGCGGCTCGGAAATCCCGGTCGACTCGATCAGCAGATAATCGAAGCGACCGTCGCGGGCCAGGCGATCGACCTCTTCCAACAAATCTTCGCGCAGGGTGCAGCAGATGCAGCCATTGCTCATTTCGATGAGCTTTTCTTCGCTGCGACTGAGGCTGACATCACGCTGCACTTCACTGCCGTCGATGTTGATTTCGCTCATGTCGTTGACGATCACCGCGACCTTAAGGCCCTCGCGATTGCGCAGAATGTGATTAAGCAGGGTGCTTTTACCGGCGCCGAGAAAGCCGGAGAGCACGGTGACGGGAAGACGATTGGGCATAGGGTGGATCCTCAACATAAAGCGCTATAAGGCTATTTTCAGCGCGCGACGGCTCCTGGCGGCGAGCGCGATCGACAGAATCGCGGCGCAACCCCGAGGCGATGCGCCGGTTATAAATTACGTTATAACATAACATATAAATCAAAAAAGACGGCCGAAGGTTTCTCACCGGCCTTACCGCCCAAGCGCGCAAAGCACCCCGAGTGCCATCAGCTACGGCCGGCGATAAAAGCTGATTGCTTGGCGGCAATAGCGCCATTTGGCTGCGCCTCGAGCCACGCTGGCAGGCCTGCCAGGCCGAGGCATTTGCTGCTAGGGTTAGCGTCCTGCGCCCGCCACTACTTCCCACAAGAGGCCTTTATGTTCCCTGAAAGCAGCATTCCCGAACTGGCCCATGTGATTCAGCTGTCGGTAGCCCCGGTGTTTTTGCTGACGGCCATTAGCACCATGCTGGCGGTGCTGACCAACCGCCTGTCGCGGGTGGTCGACCGCACCCGCAAGCTGGAAACCTTTATTATTGAGCACCCCGAGCGCTCGACCCAACCGCGCGCCGAGCTGTACATCCTGTTTCGCCGCACGGTGCTGTGCAACCGCGCCATCAGCCTGTGTACCCTCACCGCACTGCTGATCTGTACGGTGATTGGTCTGCTGTTTATTAGCGCCTTGCTGAGTTTCAACGCCACCCTCGGGGTGGCGGCGTTGTTCGTGGTCAGCATGGGCACTTTTATCTTTGCGCTACTGAGCTTTCTGCGAGAAATTCGCGTGGCCTCAGCGGCCCTGGAAAACTCCGCCAAACAGATTCTTGAGTTGACCAATCAGCGTATCCAAAAGCCCTGAGTGAGTTCGCCGACTCGGCATCAGCCGACGGCAACCGCTGGCATGTCGTCGTCGGCAGGCAGGCATTTTTGTTCGAGCAGTATTTGCTCCAGCTCCGCCAATGCCAGCGGCGGGCTGAAATAATAGCCCTGGATTTGATCGCAACGGTGCTCACGCAAGTACGCCAGTTGCGCGGCCGTCTCGACCCCTTCGGCGACCACCTGCATCTTCAGACTATGGGCCATGCTGATGATCGCCAGCGTAATCGCGGCATCGTCGGGGTTGCTGGTGATGTCGCGGATAAAGGCGATGTCGATCTTCAGTTTGTCGATCGGAAAACGCCGTAAATAGGCCAGGCTCGAATAGCCGGTGCCAAAGTCATCGATGGAAATCTGCACCCCGTGCTGCTTTAAGTTTTGCAGGCAGGCAATGGTGCGTTCGGTATTGTCCATCAGCGAGCTTTCGGTCAACTCCAGCTCCAGCAGATGGCCGGCGATATGGTTGTCGGCTAGAGCCTTGATCACATCGCCGGCCAAATCGCCTTCGATCAGTTGGCGGCTAGCGACATTCACCGCTATCTGTAGCGGGCCTATTGCGCAGGCCTGCCATAAACCGATTTGCTTGCCGGCCGTGGCAATCACCCAACTGCCGACGCGCACTATCAACCCGGTCTCCTCCAACACTGGAATGAACTCACTCGGCGCCACCAGGCCGTGCCCTGGCCGCCGCCAGCGCAGCAGAGCCTCAAGCCCGACAATCCGGCCACTGTTGAGCTGCACCTTGGGCTGGTAATACAAGACGAACTCATCGTTATCGCAGGCTTTGCGCAAGGCGGCTTCCAGCTCGAGCCGGGCCATCACGTCGGTGTTCATTTGCGCGGTAAAAAAGCTGAAGGTATTGCGCCCCGCTTGCTTGGCCCGATACATCGCCGTGTCCGCGTATTTGATCAAGCTTTCCGCATCAACGGCATCGTCGGGCTGAACGGTGATGCCAATGCTCGCCGTGACGCCCACCACATGACCATTCAGTTCGAAGGGGACCCGCAACATCTCTTTAATTTTATTCGCCACCAGCGCTGCGCCTTGCTGCCCTTGGCCGGCCAGGATCAAGGCAAATTCATCGCCGCCCAAGCGCCCGACCGCATCGCGCACGCGCACACATTGCACCAGTCGGTTGCTGAACTGCCCCAGCAACTCATCGCCAACCGCATGGCCCAAGGTCTCATTCACATTCTTGAACTGGTCCAGATCGATATACAAAACGGCAACTTGCCAGCCGCCCTGAACCGCCTGAACCAGGATGCTTTTCAGGGTCTCGTAAAACAATCGGCGGTTAGGCAGACCGGTGAGGGCATCGTAATGGGCCAGATGCTGCAGCCGTTGCTGGGCTTGCTTACGCTCGCTGATATCACGCAGCACACTGACGATGATCCAGTCGGTGCCGAAGCGCTGCGCCAGTCGATGCGCCTCCACATCGATCAGGGAGCCGTCGACGCGGCGTATTTGGGTTTCCGCCAGCTGGTTGGTGCCGTGCCCGGCGATTAGCGCATCGTACAAACTCTCCATGTACTCGGGCGGCCCCGCACTTAGCGTCACCGGGTCGACTAGAAACAGCTCTTCGCGGCTATAACCGAGCATTTGGCAGGCAGTCGCATTGAACTCGATAAAGCGCATGCTGCTGCGGCTCACCAGCATAATCGCGTCAGCGGTGGCGTCCATCGCGGTACGAAAACGCTGCAGATCAATGGTGCGCGCCTGCACCTGCTGCTCCAGCAGCACGCTGTGGTTTTTCAGAAAATCGCCATATTCTTTCAGGCGCAATAAGTTGCGTACCCTCAGCGACAATTCGGCGCGGTCCACCGGTTTGGTTAAAAACTCTTCCGCGCCCGACTTGAGCCCCTCCAGTCGCGCACTGCGGTCATTTAGCGCGGTCAGCATGATGATCGGGATATGCGCTGTGCTGGGGTTGGCTTTAAGTGTGCTGGCCACCTCGTAGCCGTTCATGCCTGGCATCATGATATCGAGCAACACCAGATCCGGGGCCAGTTGGGCAATAGCGGCCAAGGCATCTTCGCCATTCGCGGCGGTGAGGGTCAAATAGCTCTCGGCATGCAGCAGCGCTTCCAGCAGCTTACGGTTCTGGACTTCATCATCGACGATAAGAATGGTGGCAACTGGGCTGGTCATGGCTGCTGATCCAAGGGGTGAGTGCTGGTCGTCGAGTCTTGAGCCGCCGCCATCAGGCTGTCGATCGCGGCGTACAACTCTTGGTAGTGCAACGGCTTGGCGATATAGGCGCCGCAACCAGCGAGACGGCTTTTCTCCTGATCGGCTTTCATCGCCAAGGCGGTCAGCGCGATGACGGGAATGGCAGCGGTGGCCGGATCTTGCTTCAGCAGCGCGGTGGCCGCCAAACCGTCCATGCCGGGCAGCTGGATGTCCATCAGAATCAGGTCGGGGTGTTCACTGCGCGCCAAGACCAACCCGGTTTCGGCATCGGTCGCGCACAACATGCTATGGCCGGCATTCAGCAGCAGCAGGTTGGTCAGCTTCATGTTCGCCGGGTTGTCTTCAATGACTAATATTCTGGCCATCGGGCGCCTCGTTAATGTGGCAGTAATGCCCGCCTGACCTCGGCGAGAAACTGCGCCTGGTTGAGCCCGGCTTTTTCGACTATCTGTATGCCCTGAGCCGAATCGCCATTGAGCACGGCTCGGTCCTGTGGCGTGACCTGTTTGGCGGTGACCACCAGAATCGGGATGTTCGCGGTACTCGGATCGCCGTGCAGTGCTTGCACCACATCGAAGCCACTCACGTCCGGCATCAGCAAATCGAGCAAGATCAAGTCCGGTTGTAGCTGCTGTGCCAGGCTGATCGCCTCGCGGCCACCATAGGCGCGCAGCAGCGAATAGTTGGCGGCCGGCAAGAGCGCAGCAATCACCTCCACGGCCTGCGGATCGTCGTCGACAATCAGTAGCCGGTGATTATGTTTGGCATCTGGCTGCAAGCCCAAGCGCTCCAGTGCGGCTCTCAATTCGGCGCGGCGGATGGGCATTTGCAACACCACGGCGGCGCCATGGGTGAGGGCTAGATTGCGCTCCAGTAGTCCGGCGATAAGCACCAGCGGCACCTGCGCCAGGGTTCTGTGTTGATGAATTTGCCGAAGAAACGCCTGGCCTTCGGCCTTCGGTAGCTGCAGATCCAGGATGATCAAATTGAATGATTGCAGGGGCGCCAGCAGCAGCGCCTCCTCGGCACTGGTCGCACGTAGCAGGCTAAAACCCTCGGCGTTGAGCAACCGGCGGATCAAATCAGCCATGCCGTCGTCGCCCTCGATCAGCAACGCCGTGCGCTCATTAACCGGTGCGGTATAGAGGCTAGTCACGCTGGCGTCGGCGGGCGCGGTGAGCAGGGCTTGCGCCGTTGTGCGCAACGGCAACCAGGCCGCAAAGCACGAACCCGCTTGCTCACTGCTGGCCACGGCCACACTGCCGCCGTGCAGTTCGGCCAGTTGTTTAACCATCGCCAAACCGAGCCCGGTGCCCTCAAATTTACGCGCCAGGCTACTGTCGATCTGGCTAAAGGCCTGGAACAGTTTTTTCATGTTGTTGGCGGAAATCCCGATGCCGCTGTCACTGACCGAGATTTCGAGAAACTCGCTGTACTCATTGTCGGCCAAAGGAAAACTGTGCACCGGCCAAGCGCCGGCCAGGGTCCCAACCACATCGCGCGCAACCCGCCGGGCGCGGAGTTTTACGTGGCCGCCGTTGGCGCTGAATTTGACCGCATTGGACAGCAGGTTGTAGACGATTTGCTTGGTTTTGCGTGTGTCCAACTGCAGCTGACCAAGCTCCTCACTGATATCCAGTTCGAGCTGAATGCGTTGGGCGGCGGCCTTTTCCTTGACGATCGACAAACTGTTGCTGAGCAGGCTGAGCAAGTCGGCCTCCTCCAGCTCGAGCGCCATCATCCCGGCTTCGACCTTGGATAAATCCAGAATGTCGTTGATCAGCGACAGCAGGTGCTGGCCACTGGTGAAAATATCACCCATGTACTCACGCTGCTTTTCGCTCATATCGCCCACCAGACCATCCTTGAGCGCCTCGGAAAAACCGATGATGGCGTTCAACGGGGTGCGCAACTCGTGCGACATGGTGGCCAGAAACTCCGACTTCATCCGGCTGGCATGCTCCAGCTCGATGTTTTTCTCTTGCAGGGCGCGCTCGAAGCGTTTGCGCTCGGTGACATCCCGCGCCGCAGCAAACACCCCTTGCAACTTGCGGTCGCGGTCGTGGAAGGTCGCGGCGTTGTAAGACACCACCGTTTCTTCGCCATCCAGGGCGCGCACGGTCAGCTCATAGTTGCTGACTTTGTTCTCGGAGAGCACCCGCTTGATGGCGGCATCGGCCCGGCCTGGATCGGTAAAGAAATTTTTGCAGTGCGCGCCGATCAGCTCATCGCGCGTGCGCCCGGTGAGCGCAATCATCTGTTGATTAACATCCGAGATGATCCCTTGGGGGTCGGTGGTCATCAGCGCATCGATATTCGACTCGATCAAGGAGCGGGTATAAAACTGCTGATCACGCAGGCGCTGATCAAGTAGCGCCTGGGCGGCCTCGACCTGTTTGCGCGCGGTGTTGTCGGTGCCGATCAGCAGATAACCGATGATCGCATCCTGCACATCGCGCAGCGCCGTGACCGAGACGATGGCCGGGAAACGACTCTCGTCTTTGCGCACATAGGTCAGCTCGTAAATGTCTTCGATGCCGCGCGAGGCCTTGAACACCAGCGCTTCAAAGCCGGGCGTAATCGCCGTATCCAGCTCCAGGCTGAGCAGCCTAGCCCGCTCGATTAGCTCCTGCGGGTCGGAGATATCGGCCGGGGTGATCTTGTTCATCACCTCCGCAGCCGTGTAGCCAAGCATGCGCTCGGCGCCAACGTTGAAGATCTGAATCACGCCCTTTTCATCGGTGGCGATGCTGGAGAAGTTGGCGCTGTTGAAGATCGCACTCTGCAGAGCGCCGGCCTTGATGAGCGCCTCTTCAGCCTGCTTACGGGCGGTGTTGTCGGTGCCAATCAACAGGTAACCGATGATGGTGTTTTGCGCGTCGCGCAGCGCCGTAACCGACACCACCGCCGGGAAGCGGCTGCCATCTTTGCGGATATAGCTCAGCTCATAAATGTCCTCGATACCGCGCGAAGCCTTGAACACCAAGGCCTCGAAACCGGGCGTGATAGGCGTGCCAAGCTCAATGCTGAGCGCCTTGGCCCGCGCTATGACTTCCTGCGGATCGGAGATGTCGGCCGGGGTGATCTGGTTCATCACCTCGGCCGCCGTGTAGCCGAGCATGCGCTCGGCACCGACGTTGAAGATTTGGATCACGCCCTTGGCGTCGGTGGCGATGCTGGAGAAATTGGCACTGTTGAAGATCGCACTCTGCAAGGCGCCGGCCTTGAGCAGCGCCTCTTCGGCTTGCTTGCGGGCGGTGTTGTCGGTGCCGATCAATAGATAGCCGATGATGCTGTCTTGCGCATCGCGCAGCGCCGTGACCGACACCACCGCCGGGAAGCGGCTGCCATCCTTGCGGATATAGGTCAGTTCGTAGATGTCCTCGATGCCGCGCGAGGCTTTGAATACCAAGGCCTCGAAACCGGGCGTAATCGACGTGCCAAGCTCGACGCTGAGGGCCTTGGCCCGCGCTATGACTTCCTGCGGATCGGAGATGTCGGCTGGGGTGATTTTGTTCATCACCTCCGCCGCCGTGTAGCCGAGCATGCGTTCGGCGCCAACGTTGAAGATCTGAATCACGCCCTTGGCGTCGGTAGCGATGCTGGAGAAGTTGGCACTGTTGAAAATCGCGTCTTGCAAGGCGCCCATTTTCAACAGCGTTTCTTGTCGACCAAACTCTAAGGTGCCGTCAGGACCTTGCGGCTTGTGCCCAGGGCCATCACCGGTACTCGGCATACGTCCTCCCAGCGAACAATCACACACCAGACCTGAGCGCGAAAAAAACGCGGGCAAGGAGCAAGTTACGTGAAGAAACGATAGCAGAGCCGGCCCATTGATCAAGGCAGCAGAGTCGCCGCTGAGCCTTGCGGTTTATGGCCTGCAGTCTGTAGCGCGGGCAATTCACCGGCAAAAAAAGCGTCGCAACACGCGACTTTCTGGTTTATCCAGTGCACTGTCGTCAAACCGCAGCGGCGACCCGGCTAAACTCTGGGTTAACCTGCGCTCTCAAAAGGTGTTCTGGCATGTCAGCAGCAACCGGTGTGCAGCACGAAAACGAAAATCTGGCGAACTCCGTCTTCAAGGACATTGATCTCAGTGGCTCACGCTTTGAGGACGTCAGCCTGCGCAATGCCCTGTTTGAAAACAGCGCATTAACCGGCGCCACGCTGCGTAATGTGTGTCTTGCGGGCGTGACCATTGAGGATGCAAACCTTGAGGGCATGCGCATCGATGGCGTGCTGGTTGGCGATTTATTTAAAGCCTATAAACAAACCAAGGCCCAGTAGTTATCTGCAGTACCACACACCTGTGTCAAATCGCTCGCGGCGCGGCGCTTGGTCAATATGGCCGCGACCCTCGGCATAACAATAAGAAGTGCTAGGTATGACCCTCTGTTCCCTGCTTATTTGTGATGACTCCAATATGGCGCGCAAGCAATTGCTGCGTGCCCTGCCGGCCGATTGGCCGGTGACCATCGAACAGGCGGCCAATGGCCTGGAAGCCATGACGATTCTGCGTCAGGGCCAGACCGAGGTACTGCTGCTCGACCTGACCATGCCGGAGATGGACGGCTACGAGGTGCTCGCCGCGCTCAAAGCCGAAGGCCTGAGCTGCAAGGTCATAGTGGTTTCGGGCGATGTGCAGGCCCAAGCGGTTGAACGGGTGATGGAGCTGGGCGCCCTGGCCTTTGTGCAAAAGCCGGCCGACCCGGACCTGCTGAAAGCAACCCTGGAGCGCCTCGGGCTACTCACCACCAGTCAAAACAGCGTGACGATACGGCCGCAGGGCATCGAGCCGAGCATCAGTTTTGCCGATGCGTTTCGGGAAGTGATCAACGTCGCCATGGGCCGGGCGGCGGCCTTGCTGGCGCGGGTACTGGGGGTGTTTGTTCACTTGCCGGTGCCCAACGTGAGTATTTTCGAGGCCGGTGAACTGCATATGGCGCTGGCCGATTTGCAGCGTGGCGATGAGCTCACGGCCGTCTGTCAGGGCTTTATCGGTGGCGGCATTGCCGGTGAAGCGCTACTGATCTTCCACGACTCGGAAGTTGACGACATGGCCCGGCTGATGCGCTGGTTCTCGCCGGATTATTCCGCCATGGAGATGCTGCTGGACCTCTCTACCGTGCTGATTGGCGCCTGCCTGGGCGGGATTGCCGAGCAAGTGGATGTGCAGTTTTCCAAAAGCCACCCGATGGTGCTGGGCGAACATGCCTCCATCGAGGAGCTGATCCGCCTCAACCGGCCACGCTGGAAGAACACCCTGGCGGTGGAGATCAGCTACAGCATCGAAGGTCACCATATCCATTTCGACCTGCTGCTGCTGTTCACCGAAGACTCGGTGGCCTTGTTGTCCAACAAGCTTGATTACCTGATGAACTAAGCATGAGCGATAACCTCGATTTCAACGAGTTTCACCGGCTACTGGCCATAGTGCAGAGCATCGATGTCGGCGTGGTGCTGATTGATCGTGAGTACCGCATTCAGGTCTGGAACACCTTTATGGAGAACCGTTCCGGGCGCCTGCCCAATGAGGTACATCAGCAGTCGATTTTTAGCGTGTTCCCCGAGCTCGAAGAGAGCTGGTTTCGCCACAAGGTCGAAAGCGTGGTGACCCTCGGCACCCCAGCGTTCACCATCTGGGAGCAGCGTCCCTATTTGGTGCGGTTCAAGAACTACCAGCCGATCACCGGGCAGGAGGAGTTCATGTACCAGAACACCACCATTCTGCCGGTGCTCTCCACCAACAGCAGCATCGAGCATATCTGCCTGATCATTTACGACGTCACCGATGTGGCGGTGAACAAGCAGCAATTGCAGGGCGCCAATCTACAACTCAAACAGCTGGCGCGCACCGACCGTCTGACCGGCTTGAACAACCGTGGCTACTGGGAAGAATGCCTGACCCACGAATACGCCCGACACCGCCGCTACCAGAGCAACGCCGCGCTGGTGATGTTCGATATCGACCACTTCAAGAAGGTCAACGACACCTATGGTCACCCGGCCGGCGACAAGGTGATTCAGGCGGTCGCCGAGGTCATCCGCGAACAGGTGCGCGATACCGATTACGCCGGCCGTTATGGCGGTGAGGAGTTTGTGATCCTGATGCCGGATATCGACAGCGCCAGTGCCCGGCAATTTGCCGAACGCCTGCGCCAACGTATCGAAGCCTTGGTGGTGAACCATGAAGAACAGCGCATCAGCTTCACCATCAGCCTCGGTGTAGCCGACCTCAGCCTGCCAATGGATGAGCACAAACAGCTGATCGAACGTGCCGACCAGGCCCTCTATGCCTCGAAAAAAGGCGGCCGCAACCAGACCAATGTTTACGCAGGCCCAGCGGGCTAGTCGGCGGCCTCGATGCTGTCTTGCTGCTGATACAGCCGCAAGCCACGGGCTTGGTAATTTGTAGGGTGGGCTCGCCCACCAGCTCTGTTGCGTTCAGATGCGGTGGGCGAGCCCACCCGACGAAACCGCTCTGCAGCACTTAACGGGGACATCGTCTTATTAAATCGTTTTATTAATAAGCCTGAGCCGTTAAACCTGCGGCTCCGCCAATATCGGCAGCTCCAACCAGAAAGTCGCACCATGGCCGACAATTGAGTCGAAGCCAACCGTGCCGCCCATCCGCTCAACTAACTCACGGGTAATCGCCAAACCAAGGCCGGTGCCGCCTTGTTCGCGGGTGTCGGTGCCGTCCGCTTGGGCAAATTTTTGGAAGATATGCGCGCGAAATGCCTCCGGAATACCTTGGCCATAGTCACGCACATTGATCCGTAGGTGCTCGCCGCGCAGCGTTAAGCGCACCTCCACGCGGCCTTGCGGCGGCGAGAACTTAATCGCATTGGATAAAAAATTATTCAGCGCTTGCTGCAAGCGCTGCTTATCGACACTGGCCCAGAGCGGTTGCTCGGGCAATACAAAGTCGATCTGTACCGCCCGTTCAAGACCATATTGGCCGTTGGCTTGAATGGCTTCTTGGATCAACGGCGCCAGCGCGCAAGGCTGTAGGTCGAAGCGCATTTTGCCGGCCACCAGTTTGTCCATGTCCAGCAGGTCATTGATTAATAACGCCAGCATTTTGCTGTTACTCAGCGCCACCTCGAGCATCGCCTGCGCCGGCGCAGACAACTCACCCAAAACACCGCCGGCAAGCAGCCCCAACGCACCACTAATCGAGGTCAGTGGAGTGCGCAACTCATGACTGACGGTGGACACGAACTCATCCTTCATCCGCTCGACACGTTTACGCTCGCTGATGTCGCGCAGCATGGCAACGAACATCGGCTGGCCTTGTCGGGTAATTTGCGAAACCGCCAACTCAAGGGCGAAGTCGCTGCCGTCTTGGCGGCGACCAGAAAATTCATCCGCATCACCCAGCAATGCCGCAATACTCGTGCGGTCATGGTGATTGCCGGGCGTATCCATGGCCGCCGCTAAGCTGGGGATCAACAGGCTGACGTTTTGCCCAATAACGGCACTGGCCGGGTAGGCAAAGATGCGCTCGGCGGCCGGATTACAGGAGTGAATAACCCCCTGCTCATCAATGCTCAGCACCGCGTCGACAATGTGCGCGAGAATCGCTCCGGTGTGCTCTGCTTGCTCGGATAACTGCGCGGTCCGCTCGGCCACGCGCTGTTCCAGCTCAGCGTTGTGCTGGAACACCTGCGCATGGCTGCGCGCCACCTGCTGCATCAGTTGCACAAAGCTGTGTTGCAGGCTGGCAATTTCCCTGACCGCCACAGGTTCGAGTTGCATGGGTTGCAAGTACTGTTCTGCCGGCAGCGTCTCCAGTTGCCGGCTAAAGCGCGACAAGGGTCGCACCACCAAGCGTTGCATCAACAGCCAGAGCAAACCCAGCAACAAAAACAGTAACAGCGCAATCGGCAACCAGGAACGCAACAGACTTTGCGCAAACACTTGGCTAAACGGCTCTGCCTGGCTGGTAATAACCAAGCTGCCGAGTGTGTGCTGTTGGCCGTTGGCGCTGCTGCGCAACAGCTCACGGCTGACCCTTAACGGTTCACCACTGGCAGGCGCGGCAGTCGACTGCCAGCTCGCCCAGACTTTGCCGCGCACGTCGCTGATGGTGACCGACTGGACCGCCGGATGATTGCCAATGCCGCGCGCTATCGCCTGTAAGAGCGCCCCTTGATAATCCCAAATGGCACTCGCCGCGCCGGGGGCAAAAGTCTGCGCCAGCTGGTTTAACACTTTTAATGCTCGCGGCCGTGACTCTTGGTAATCCTGCACCGCGCGCACTAACAAAATAACTACGGTAAACAACATAAAGGCCAGCAAAAACCGCCTAAGTAAGGCATTGCTCAGCGAGCGCACACTCATGGCGCTTGCAGCTCGCGCTGGACTTGTTCAACCAGCGCCTGCCCCTTAACGGCGTCACCGCCACCAATCGAGGCGTATTGCAGCGGCCATAACGACAAGCTGCGTTTGAGCCACTCGGGCTTGTCTTGCAACTCGTCGATACGCATCCCGTGGCTGAGCAGTTGCTGTTTAAGCGCCTGAGTTTGCGCTTGGTTAGCCTGCCATTGTGCTTGCACGGCCTCACTGGCGGCACGACTGACTTGCGCTTGTTGCTCGGCGCTCAGGCGTTGAAAAAACGCCTCGTTGATGAGCAACGGCCCGCTCCACAAAAACGGGCCATTCTCGGTGAGGTATTTTTGCTTGTAGTCCCAGAAGCGTGAGTAAGCAATCACGCTGTAGGGGTTTTCTTGACCATCGATAGCGCCGCTTTGCAGCGCGGCGGGCACGTCGGCCCAGTTCATCGGCAGCACTTCGGCACCGAGATTCTCATAAGTCGCGACCATAATGCGGCTGGCCGGCAAACGAATGCGTAGGCCGGCAAGGTCTTTAAGCTGGGTCACCGGGCGTACTGCGTTAGTCATATGGCGAAAGCCGCCAATCAGCCAACCGAGGCTGCGCACACCGTACTTAGCAATGATCTGCTGATTGAGTTGGCGGGTCATAAAGTCACTGGCAAACAGCTTTTCTGCCGACTGGGTATCGGCAAACAAATACGGCAGCATCAAAAAGCCCAGCGGTTCGATTTTTTGCGCCGCATTGCCCGCCGCCACTACCGTGACCTGCAACGATTCATCACCCTCTAGCAGCATGTTGACGTTGACTTCTTCACCGCGAATAGCCGGAAACTCGACACTGTCACGGTAGTGCACCTGCGCCCGCAACTGCCCAGCCGAATAGCGCTCAAGCAAGGTCGCAAACTGCTGCAGGGCCAACACATGGGGCGAGTCGAGGGGGTTATCGGTGCTGCAAATCAGGGTTAAGGGCGCCGCTTGCACGCTGCCAATCAGCCAACAGCACAACAACGCCGGCAGTCCACGGATTAACCCGCGCCACTGCGGCGAGCTGGCACGGGCACGGGCAAAATCAATCAGATGCAAAATCACTAAAGACGACATAGGCGTACTCCGAGAGTCGGACTCTTGCAGCTTAGTTGAACTCTCTGCGCCTATCGCTACAGCCCCTTAACTGCGCTGCAACAAGCCCTCACTTAACCATTGCTTGAGCCAGCCGGCGGCCTTAACCGGGGCGTGCTCGGCGAGTTGCTCGCAGAGCTCGGCAAAGGTCCAGCCGGCATCGCACATGCCCAGCAGGGCGCGGGCTTCGTCTGGGGCAAAACTGCGGTACTGGCTGATCAGCTGATGACGCCAGAGCAGACACAGGGTTGGCTGGGCTAGCCGCGCACTGGGCGGGAATTCGCCCTCGGCTTTGGCCGCTTGCCACAGCGCCACGCTGTTGTAGTGCAGCTGCAAGCGCTGCACGCAGGGCAGCAGTTGCACCTGTAAGCCGGGCCACTCGGATGCTGGTAACTGGGCCATTTGCTGCAAGCTCAGTGGCTCGCCGGGCAGTGCATCGAAGGCCAAGGTAAAGGCCCACTCCAATTTGGCCAGCTCGACCAGTGGCGCGCTGTGCTCGGGGTTGAGCTGTTGTTGGAGAAACTCGGCAAAGATCTCGCCGAGCCAGCGCAAACTAAAATGCCGCGACGGATAGGCGTCTAAATAGGCCTGTACCAGTACGGCAAATTGTTCATCGCCCAACCAGTAACGCACCGCCGGAAAGTCTTCCAGCATCACCCCGAGCAAGCGGGCGCGGTAGGCGTGGTGATAGATGGATAAACCCTGCTCCACCGACAACGTCGGGCTACCGATCAGGCTGGCCTGCAAGGCCGTATTGGGTTGCGCATCGGCGCCGAGCAAATA
>JAIERD010000236.1 GCA_019747155.1 Pseudomonadaceae bacterium | reverse complement strand
ATTGCTGCCGCTGGTGCAGCAAGCGGCCGGCGAGCAACTGTTAGGGATTGGCCACCGGGTGGTGCACGGTGGCGAGCACTTCACCAGCGCCAGCGCCATCAACCCGCAGACCTTGGCGGCGATTCGCCAAACAGCGCCCTTGGCACCACTGCACAATCCGGCCAACTTGCAGGGCATAGAAGCGGCGCTGGCGCTGTTTCCCGAGCTGCCGCAGGTGGCGGTATTTGACACCGCGTTTCATCAAAGCCTGCCCGAACATGCGTATCGCTACGCCCTCCCCGAGGTGCTGTACCGCGAGCACGGTGTGCGCCGCTATGGCTTCCATGGCACCAGCCACCGTTATGTCAACCTGCACGCCGCCGAGCTGAGCGGCTTGCCGGTGGCGGATAGCAACTGGCTGTCGGCGCACCTGGGCAATGGCTGCTCGACCTGCGCCATAGTCAACGGCCAGAGCCGCGACACCAGCATGGGCCTTACGCCTCTGGAAGGTTTGGCCATGGGCACCCGCAGCGGCGATGTCGACCCGAACCTGTTTGGCCACCTATCACGCACCCTGGACTGGAGCCTCACGCAGATCGAACACATGCTTAACCACGACAGTGGCCTGCTCGGTTTGTCCGGCCTGTCCAATGACATGCGCAGCCTGGAGCAAGCCCGCGACCAAGGGCATCCGGGCGCCACCCTGGCGATTGAGGTGTTTTGTTACCGCTTGGCCAAATCCCTGGCGGCCATGGCTTGCGCTCTGCCCCGGCTGGACGGGTTGATTTTTACCGGCGGCATTGGCGAAAACTCCGCCCTGGTGCGCAGCAAAACCCTCGAACATTTACAGCTACTGAACCTGCAACTGGACCCGGCCGCCAACCTCGCCTGCGTCGGCGGTAACAGCGGGCCGATCCAACGCGCTGGCCATCCACGGGTGCTGGTGATTGCCACCAATGAAGAACGGCAAATCGCCCTGGATACCCTCGCAGTTATTAGTCCAGACGCAGCATGGCCAAACACAGCAGATATTTAACGCTTCCAAGGATTAATCATGCATACCTTTCTAATCGTACCCACCGGCTTTGGCGTCGGCCTGACCTCCATCAGCCTCGGCCTGGTGCGGGCGTTAGAGTTGGCCGGCTTGAAGGTCGGCTTTTGCAAACCGATTGCCCAGCAACACTCCGGCGACTCCGGCCCCGAGCGCTCCAGCGAGCTGATCGCGCGCACCCATGGTTTGAAATCGCCCACGCCGCTGGAGCGTGCCTATGTTGAGCGGCGCCTGGGCGATGGCCAGCTGGATGAGCTGCTGGAAGAAATTATCAACCTGCACCAGCAAGCGGCGGCCGGCCACGATGTGGTGATAGTCGAAGGCATGGTGCAAACCCGCCAGGTCAGTTACGCCGGGCAGCTCAATCAGCACCTGGCCAAAAGCCTGGATGCCGAGGTGATTCTGGTCTCGGCCGCCGAATCCGAGAACCTCACCGAACTGTTCGACCGCATCGAAATTCTGATGCAGATGTTTGGCGGCGCCAAAGCCCCGAAAGTGCTCGGGGTGATCCTCAATAAAGTCCGCTATGAAGGCGCCGTCGCCGAGTTCACCCGGCGTTTGCCGGAGCTCGCCAGCCTGCAAGGCGGCGCGCCGCTGCGCCTGCTCGGCAGCATTCCCTGGCAGAGCCAGCTCAACGCCCCGCGCACCCGCGATGTGGCCGATTTGCTCGGCGCCAACGTACTGAACGCCGGTGACTATGAACAACGTCGGGTGCAGGAAATTGTGCTTTGCGCCCGCGCCGTGCCCAATACCGTGCAACTGCTCAAGCCCGGCGTGTTGGTGGTGACGCCGGGGGACCGCGACGACATTATTCTGGCCGCGAGCCTGGCCAGCATGAACGGCGTGCCGCTGGCGGGATTGCTGCTGTGCAGTGATTTCGCCCCCGACCCTCGAATAATGGAGCTGTGTCAGGGCGCGTTAAACGCCGGCTTGCCGGTGCTGACAGTGGCGAGCAACTCCTACGACACCGCCACCAACCTCAATCGGATGAATCAGGAAATCCCCATCGATGACCGCGAGCGCGCCGAGCTGGTCACCGAGTTTGTCGCCAGTCATATCGACCATGAGTGGTTGCGCCTGCGCTGCGGCAGCCCCCGCGAGCCACACCTGTCGCCGGCTGCGTTTCGCTATCAGCTGGTTAAACAGGCCCAAGCGGCCAACCTACGCATCGTTCTGCCCGAAGGCTGTGAGCCGCGCACCATCCAGGCTGCGGTCATCTGCCAAAGCCGTGGCATTGCCCGCTGTGTGCTGCTGGGCAATCCGTTAGAGGTGCAAGCCGTGGCCAAGGCTCTGGGCATTGAGCTGCCGGAGGGCTTGGAGATTCTCGACCCCGAGCTGATCCGCAAACGCTATGTGGCGCCCATGGTGGAGTTACGCAAAGGCAAAAATCTGAATGCGCCGATGGCCGAGCAACAGCTGGAAGACTCGGTGGTGCTCGGCACCATGATGCTGGCGCTGGATGAAGTGGACGGCCTGGTCTCCGGCGCCATCCACACCACCGCCAACACCATTCGCCCGGCGCTGCAGCTGATCAAAACCGCGCCGGGCTACCAGTTGGTGTCCTCGGTGTTCTTTATGCTGCTGCCCGATCAGGTGGTGGTTTACGGCGATTGCGCGGTGAACCCCGACCCGAATGCCGCCGAACTGGCGGAAATCGCCCTACAAAGTGCCGCGTCCGCCACGGCCTTTGGCATCGAGCCACGGGTCGCGATGATCAGCTACTCCACCGGCGACTCCGGCACCGGCAGTGAAGTGGAGAAAGTCCGTGAAGCCACCCGCCTGGCCCGCGAGCGCCAACCACAGTTGCTGATCGACGGCCCGCTGCAATATGACGCTGCCGCGATTGCCAGTGTCGGCCAACAAAAAGCCCCGAATAGCCCGGTGGCGGGCCGCGCCACGGTGTTTATCTTCCCCGACCTGAACACTGGCAACACCACCTACAAGGCCGTACAACGCAGCGCCGACTGCGTCAGCGTTGGCCCTATGCTGCAAGGTTTGCGCAAGCCGGTGAACGATTTGTCTCGTGGCGCGCTGGTCGACGACATCGTCTACACCATCGCCCTGACGGCCGTGCAAGCAGCGAATATGTCGGAGAAAACCGATTAAAGCGCTGAACCATGCCGGCATTTACGCCAATCTAACCTGCCATACGTGCGACAGGCTTGCAGTTCAAGCTGCAAGCGTTAACCTGTCCGGCGCACTAACTGCAACGCTTGTGCGGCGCAACCACTGACCGATTCAGGGCGCTTAGACGCCGAACTTCAAAGGTTTAACTCGATGCTAGGTTTTATTCCAGGGCCGCTACGCGGCGTACTGGCCAGCTTGACGCTGGCGCTCAACACCCTGATTTTCTGCTGGCCGCTGTTTATCGGTGCGCTGTTCAAGGCAGTCTTGCCGTTCCAGGCCGCACGCCGGGTAATCAACCACGGAGTGCATGCCTCGGCTAACGCCTGGATCTCGGTCAATAGCGCCTGGATGTACCTGGTGCAGCCGATTCAGTGGGACGTTCAGGGGCTGGAAAAGGTCAACCTGCGCGACTCGTACCTGGTCACCAGCAACCACCAGACCTGGGTGGATATTCTGATCCTGCAGCACCTGCTCAATCGTCGGGCGCCGTTTCTGAAGTTCTTTCTCAAACAACAGCTGATTTGGGTGCCGGTGATTGGCCTGTGCTGGTGGGCACTGGAATTCCCTTTTATGAAGCGCTTCAGCAAGCAGTACCTGGCCAAACACCCGGAAAAACGCGGGCAAGACATGGCCACCACCCGCAAGGCCTGCGCACGCTACAAGACCAACCCGGTGTCGGTGTTCAACTTCCTCGAAGGCACCCGCATGACCGCCGCCAAACAGGCGCAACAGAACTCACCCTTCACCTATCTACTCAAACCCAAGGCCGGCGGCATCGCCTTCGTGCTGGACGCCATGGGTGAGCAATTGGCCTGCATGCTCAACGTCACCATTCACTACCCGAACGGCACCCCGACCTTCTGGGACTTGCTCTGTGGGCGCCTACAGCGGGTGGTGGTGCGTTTCGAGCAAGTCGAAATTCCCAAGCAGTTTATCGGCAAAAACTACGACCAAGACGACGGCTACAAGCTTGAGTTTCAGCAGTGGGTTAACCAACTCTGGGAAGATAAGGACGCCCAGCTCGGCCGCCTGCATCAAGAATTCCCGCCGACGCCGCAGCGCTAATCGGCCAACATAAAAAAGCCCGGTGCAATCAATGACCGGGCTTTTTTGCTGCTACTGGAGAAGCGCCTAAGCACGGGCAGCCGCCAGGATCAATTGCTTCATCTCCACCACTGCGGCTTTAAAGCCGACAAACAGCGCATGGGCCACCACCGCATGGCCGATGTTCAGCTCATTGATCCCTGGGATCGCCGCCACCGCTTCGACGTTGTGATAGTGCAGGCCATGGCCGGCATTCACAATCAAGCCATTAGTCAAACCGCAGGCCACACCGGCGCGAATGCGCTCAAGCTCTATGGCCGTTTCAGCGGGCGTTTGCGCATCGGCGTAACGCCCGGTGTGCAACTCGATGGCCGGCGCGCCAACACGCTTGGCCGCCTCGATTTGTGCGGGCTCCGCATCGATAAACAGCGAGACCTCACAACCGATTCGCGCTAAACGCTCGATTGCGGCACTAATACGCGCCTCCTGACCGGCCACATCGAGGCCGCCTTCGGTGGTCAGCTCCTGACGAGTCTCGGGCACCAGACAGACATGGGCCGGGCGGATGTCTTCGGCGAAGGCCAGCATCGACTCGGTCACGCCCATCTCGAAGTTCATCCGCGTTTGCAGCACCTCTTTGAGCACCCGCACGTCACGCTCCTGGATATGCCGACGATCTTCGCGCAGGTGCACGGTGATGCCGTCGGCACCGGCCTCTTCGGCGTCCAGCGCGGCCTTGACCGGGTCGGGATAGCGGGTGCCGCGCGCCTGACGCAAGGTGGCGACGTGGTCGATGTTGATCCCCAGCAGAATGCGCGTTGCGTCAGTCACGAATGAACTCCTTAGCGTTGCTCGATACGGTTAGTCGATTGCAGAATAACGAATAGTTCACGGCTGACCAGCGGCTTGCCGCCCAGATGCGGCGCCAAGGCTTGGCGCATCAGCCGCTTGGCCGCCGCCAAGGCACCGGGAGCAGACCAGTCGGCGAGCGCCATGGCCAATAAATCACGGCCCTGAAAAACCCCTGGCTGCAGCTGCGTCACCGGCTCAAAACCAGCGTCCGCCTGCAAGCGATACAGCCTTGACGCCTCTATCGCCTGCCCATGCAGGTCGTGATCGAGGGCAAAACCATAGCCTAATTCGTCCAGCAAACGCCATTCAAAAGCCCGCAATAGTGGCTCCAGCGGCCGCTTGGCCGCCAGCGCCAGAATGGTCATGCGATAGTGTTCGAACAGTTCAGGGTGCGGGTCTTCGGCGGGCAATAAGCGAATCAATAGCTCGTTTAGATAGAGGCCACTGAACAGCTCATAACCCTGCAGAAAATTAGCAATGCCGACAGTTTCCAGCCGGCCAATGGTTTTCAGCTCGCCACGGCCGCGCAGCTCAACTTCCAGCGGCACAAAGGCCCGCGCCTGGCTGCCAGCCTTGCCACGCGCGCTGCGCAGCACTGCCCGCAAGCGGCCTTGCGGCGTGAGCAGATCAACCAGTGCACTGCTTTCGCGGTAGGCCCGGCTGTGCAGGACGAAGGCCGGCTGCGCCTGGCTGAGCATGGCTTAGAACCTGATTTAGCTAGATGTCGCCATAACCCAACGAACGCAGGGCGCGCTCATCGTCGGACCAGCCACTTTTAACCTTGACCCACAGATTGAGCATGACCTTGGAGTCGAACAACACCTCCATGTCCTTGCGCGCTTCCATGCCGATGCGCTTGATCCGCTCGCCGCTGTCACCAATGATGATTTTCTTCTGGCCGTCGCGCTCCACCAGAATCAAGGCATGGATATGCAGGGTGCGGCCTTGCTGCTTGAACTCTTCGATCTCGACAGTGATCTGGTACGGCAGCTCGGCGCCCAGCTGGCGCATGATCTTCTCGCGTACCAGTTCGGCGGCCAAAAAGCGGCTGGAGCGGTCGGTGATCTGATCTTCCGGGAAAAAATGCTCACACTCCGGCAGGTTCTCGGCCACCAATTTTTCCAGAGTGTCGAGGTTATGCCCCTGCTGGGCCGAGATCGGCACAATAAAAGCTTTCGGCAGTTGCTGCTGCAACCATTCCAGGTGCGGCATCAGCTGGGCTTTGTCGTCGATGCGATCGGTTTTATTGATCGCCAGAATCACCGGCCCTTGCACATATTGAATGCGCTCCAGGACCATCTGATCTTCATCGGTCCAACGGGTGCGGTCGACCACGAAGATCACCACATCGACGTCTTTCAACGCGGCCGAGGCGGTTTTGTTCATGTAGCGATTCAGGGCTTTCTCGCCATTCTTGTGCAGCCCCGGGGTATCCACGTACACCGCCTGCACCGCGCCCTCGGTCTTGATCCCGAGCATGTTGTGCCGGGTGGTCTGGGGTTTACGCGAGGTGATCGCCAACTTCTGGCCGAGGATATGGTTAATCAGCGTCGACTTGCCGACGTTGGGGCGCCCGACGATGGCGACATAGCCGCAACGCGATACCCCTGGGGTTGGCGCGTCAGTGCCTGGCTCTGTCTCAGTGCCCGGCTCGATATTGTCATTCATGGTCGTTCTCCACACCCAAGGCAATCAGAGCAGCCGCTGCCGCTACTTGCTCGGCAATTCGGCGGCTGGCGCCCTGACCACGGGTTTTGTCATTCAAGAGGGCAATCTGGCATTCAACCAGAAAGATCCGGCAATGCGGCTCCCCCTGAATATCCACCACTTCATACTGCGGTAACTCGCAGGCCCGCGATTGCAGAAACTCCTGCAAGCGGGTTTTTGGATCTTTGTTGGTATCGACCAAGGTCAGGCCCGCCAGCTCGCCCGTCAACCAGGCCAGTACGCGCTCTCGCGCTGCGTCCATGCCCGCATCCAGATAGATGGCGCCGATCAAGGCTTCCAGGGCATCGGCCAGAATCGATTCACGGCGAAAACCACCGCTTTTTAACTCACCCGAGCCCAGCCGCAGATACTCACCCAAGTCAAACCCACGGGCCAGCACGGCCAGGGTTTCGCCCTTAACCAAACGCGCCCGCAAGCGCGACAGTTGACCTTCGCGGGCCAGCGGGAAGCGTACAAACAGCTCCTCACCGGCGACGAAGTTAAGAATCGCATCGCCGAGAAACTCCAGCCGTTCATTGTTGAGCCCGGCAAAGCTGCGATGGGTCAGGGCCAGGATCATTAGCTCCTGGTCTTTAAAGGTGTAACCGAGTTGGCGCTGTAAGCGCGCCAATGATGAACTTGCCGCAGTAGAAGAACTCACGGCATGCGCACGCGAAATTCTTTGTCGAAACGCGCCACCAGATCGAGGTTCTCGATCAATGGCTCACGGGTTTCGTATTTCAGGTGTGCACGAAACTCGTTATCTTCAATAACCACGGTAAGAATTTCATCAAGCTTAAGATCGCGAATGGCATTGATCGTCATGCTTTTACTGATATGGCTATAAAAGGCTGGAACTGTGCGTATATCCGCAGCCTTATCGGTTTCAACCGAGGTAATGGCTTTTTGCAGCGCGTTGTAATCCAGGTAATGCGGAACCATCTTGAATACTGCACTGGCAAGAAACGCCACCAGCGCCAGCATGGTCATCCAGCCCAGTACCGACATGCCTTTCTGTGAATATGCAAATCTCATAATCGACCTCAATTGCAAAGTAGTTGAATGGCCAAAGGGCTAAACAAAACTATATAAGCTAAAAATCTTGTTGCCTGCGCGTGAGCCGATTTTCTAGCGAATCAGGCCCACCCGGGAAAAACTTGGCAAATTGTGCAGTTTCGGTTCTGGCCAGGTAAGCCAGATGGCAAAGGCCTTGCCGACAATATTTTGGTCGGGAACCATGCCAAGCAATTCTTTAGGGATCTTCTGATCATTCCACAGACGGCTGTCGTTGGAGTTATCACGATTGTCACCCATCATGAAATAGTGCCCTTGGGGCACTTGCCACTGGCCGGCACCAACGTGATAACGATTCATCTGTTTGCGGATGCGGTGCTCAATGGCACCCAACTGCTCGCTGTATTGCGCCGCACTGCCCAAGCTTCCCGCCTCTTCGCCGAGCAACTGTTCCGCAACCGACTGATCGTTGACGAACAACCGGCCATCGGCGCTGTAACGAATCTTGTCACCTGGCAAACCCACGACGCGCTTGATGTAATTAACACTCGGCTCGCTCGGGTAGCGAAACACCATGACATCGCCACGCTGCGGATTACCAACTTCAATCACCTTGCGGTCCAGCACCGGCAAACGAATGCCATAGGCAAACTTATTCACCAGAATAAAGTCGCCAACCTCAAGGGTCGGCAACATCGAGCCGGACGGAATCTGAAACGGCTCAAGTAAAAACGAACGCAGCACCAACACTATGGCCAGCACCGGAAAGAACGACTTGCCGTATTCAACCAGCAAGGGTTCTTTGTTCAGCGTCTCCAGCACCGCCTGATCCGGCTCAACGACCTGAGCGCTGTAAGCAGCACTGGCCTTACGCCGAATCGGCGCCAACAACAGCAGATCAAACAAGGCCAAAGCGCCGCAAACAGCCACGGCGATGACCAGTAACAGTGGGAAATTCAACGACATCATCCGCAACCATCCAAGTGTTTAGCTATCCAACCTGAGCACTGCAAGGAAGGCTTCCTGTGGAATTTCCACGTTACCGACTTGCTTCATGCGTTTTTTACCGGCTTTTTGCTTCTCTAGCAGTTTGCGTTTACGGCTCACATCACCGCCGTAACACTTGGCCAGCACGTTCTTCCTGAGCGCTTTAACGGTAGTACGCGCGACAATCTGCCCGCCGATTGCCGCCTGGATCGCCACATCAAACATCTGCCGCGGGATCAGCTCTTTCATCTTTTCAGTCAACGCCCGACCTTTGTAATGGGCGTTGTCACGGTGCACGATCAGCGCCAAGGCATCGACTTTCTCAGCGTTGATCAACACATCTAGCTTGACCAGATTGGCCGATTGATAGCGATCGAAATGGTAATCCAGTGAGGCATAACCACGGCTGGTGGACTTCAGACGATCGAAGAAATCCAACACCACTTCGTTCATCGGCAGGTCGTAGGTCACTTGCACTTGCGAGCCGAGAAACAGCATATCGTGCTGGATGCCGCGCTTTTCGATGCACAGGGTGATGACGTTCCCGAGGTGCTCCTGCGGCACTAAAATATTGGCGCGCACAATCGGCTCGCGCATATCTTCGATGGCGGACAGGTCTGGCAGCTTGGATGGGTTGTCGACGTAGATCGTCTCCCCAGTTTTCAGCAGCAGTTCGAAAATCACCGTTGGTGCGGTGGTGATTAGGTCCAGATCGTATTCACGTTCCAGACGCTCTTGGATGATTTCCATGTGCAGCATGCCGAGGAAGCCACAACGGAAACCAAAGCCCAAGGCATCCGAGCTTTCCGGGGTGTACTGCAAGGACGAGTCATTCAGGGTGAGCTTTTGCAGCGCATCGCGGAAATCTTCAAAGTCCTCAGAGCTAACCGGGAACAAACCGGCATACACCTGCGGCTGAATCCGCTTAAAGCCCGGCAATACATCCACATCGGGAGTGCTGCTCAGGGTTAGGGTATCGCCCACTGGCGCGCCGTGAATGTCTTTGATGCCGGCGATGATAAAGCCCACTTCACCGGCTTTCAGATCCACAGTGGCGCTGTGCTTAGGGTTGAACACCCCAACACTGTCGACCAAGTGAATCTTGCCGGTGGACTTAACCAGAATCTTGTCGCCCTTCTTCACACAGCCTTGACGCACGCGCACCAAGGACACCACGCCAAGGTAGTTATCGAACCATGAGTCGATAATCAAGGCCTGTAGCGGTGCGTCGATATCACCGGTCGGCGGCGGAATAGTGGCCACCAAACGCTCGAGCACCTCATCGACACCCAAGCCGGTCTTGGCGCTGCAGGTCACGGCGTCAGTGGCATCGATACCGATGATTTTTTCGATTTCGTCTCTAACCCGATCAGGATCGGCCTGTGGCAGGTCGATTTTGTTCAGTACCGGCATGACCTCGAGGCCTTGCTCGATGGCGGTGTAGCAGTTGGCTACCGATTGCGCCTCAACCCCTTGGCCCGCATCGACCACCAGCAGCGCACCTTCACAGGCGGCCAACGAACGGCTCACCTCATAGGTAAAGTCGACGTGCCCTGGGGTATCAATAAAGTTCAGCTGATAGGTTTTGCCGTCGCGGGCGGTGTAATACAGGGTGACGCTATGGGCCTTGATGGTGATGCCACGCTCACGCTCAAGGTCCATGGAGTCCAGCACCTGAGCTTCCATTTCACGCTCGGCCAAGCCACCACACATCTGGATAAAGCGGTCAGCCAGGGTCGACTTGCCGTGGTCAATGTGCGCGATGATGGAGAAATTGCGGATATGGCTCAGATCACTCACGGATCAACACTCGAAATAGGCCGCAGGCAGACTGCCCGCCGAAAATAGCCCGCAAGTGTACCTGAAGCCCGCGCTCAGCGTCACGCCAGCGGGCTGATTGGTACTAAAACCCGCGCACAAAAAAGGGCACCATTAGCGCCCTTTTTTGTGCGCTGAAGATTTTACTCAGTCAATTTGAAGGTAATAAAGCTGGCACGCCCTTCACGCAGCACCCGCATCGACACCGAGCGGCTCATCGGCAGTGTCTTGGCCACGGCCGCGAACGTTTTACTCGAATCAACTGCCTGATTATTCAGATGGGTGATCACGTCCCCGACACGCACCCCCATCAATGCTGCCGGCCCCTCTAGGACGCCCTTAACCAGCACGCCATCTTTCAGATCAAGGGCATTTTTTTGCTCTGGAGTTAACTCAACCACCACCAAGCCGAGGCGATTATTGCTGACCGTCGGACCGGATGCCGCATTGGCTGCGAGCGTTTCATCATCTTCTGGCAAAGCGCCAACGGTCATTTGCAGGGTCTTGCGCTCACCCGCGCGGACCACATCCAGCTCAGCCTTATCGCCGGCCTTGAGCGCACCGACCAAATGCGGCAGATCCGCCGACATGATGATCGGCTGACCATTCAAATTCAAAATCACATCACCGGCCTGCAAGCCGCCTTTGCCGGCGGGGCCGTCCTGCATCACCTGAGCCACCAGCGCACCGGCGGGCTTATCCAGACCAAAGGACTCGGCCAGATCCTTGTTGACCTCCTGAATCACCACCCCCAACCAGCCGCGACTGACCTTGCCGGAGGTTTTAAGTTGATTGGCGACATCCATGGCCACATCAATCGGAATGGCGAACGACAAGCCCATAAAGCCGCCTGAACGGGTGTAAATCTGCGAATTGATGCCCACTACATCGCCGGCCAGGTTAAACAGCGGCCCGCCAGAGTTGCCCGGATTAATCGCGACATCGGTCTGAATAAAGGGCACGTAGTTTTCATTCGGCAAGCTGCGGCCCTTGGCCGAAACGATACCGGCGGTAGCCGAGTGATCGAAACCAAAAGGTGAACCGATGGCCAACACCCACTCCCCGACTTTCAAATCCTCGGAGTTGCCTAACTTCAAGGTTGGCAGGTCTTTACCGGCAATTTTAAGCAATGCCACGTCGGTACGCGGGTCGGTGCCAATCAGTTTGGCCTCCAGCTCGCTGCGATCCGCCAGGCGCACGACTATCTCCTCGGCGTCGGCGATCACATGGTTATTGGTCAAAATATAACCGTCAGAGGAAATGATAAAACCCGAGCCCAGCGATTGCGCCTCACGCTGACGGCCACCGGGATTGCGTGGTTGCTGCGGTTGGCCGCGCTCGAAGAACTCGCGAAATTCCGGCGGCAGACCTTCCAGATTGGGGTTCTGCTGACCACTGGCGGCAGTCGCACGCTGGGTGACTTTCTGCCGGGTGCTGATATTCACTACCGCCGGCGAGGCGGCCTCGACCATCTTGGTAAAGTCTGGTAACTCGGCGCGCGCTAGCAGCGCCTGACTCATCAACAACACAGCAGCAACAGCGCAGCTATAGGTTTTTATCTTAAACATTTAGGCATAAACCCCTGATCGACACGGTAAAACCACGAATTAACAGCTCAACGGCGCACCCAGCAGGGCCCGCAGTACCACCGGTTGCAGCGCCGGGTCATCAGCGTGACGCCGACTGTGCCCGCGCACCAAGAAGCCTGCCAGCAACAATCCGACCAACCCTGCAGCGATACTCAACGGCTCGCCAAGGGCTAAATAGTCCGCACCCAACGCGCCGGCAAACAAGCCAAACAAGGGCAGCAGATAGACCAGCAACGCGCTACGCAGCAGCGCATCCTCGCGCAGTCCGATAATCACGTTATCGCCGACCCTCAGCTGCAAGTCAGTCAGAACACGAACAGTGCCGCGCTGACTGCTAATCGCCAATTTATCCAGCAAGCCCTGTCCGCAGCCGGCATTCGCCGAGCAATTGGAGCAGGTGCTCTTGCGCATGGTCTCGACCCAAACGGCACCAACCTCAAGGCTAACCACCCGCCCCGGCTCCTCGATCATGGTGTCGCCGGCTCAGCCGCCAAGCCCATCGACAAGGCCACGCGTTCGGCGGCGACCAACGGCACCTCGCCCACCACAGTGACCATGACCGGTCCACTGACACCTTGCATCTGCTGAGAAACCAGCACGGTCGGCCCCAATTGGCGATGTAAATTCTCAACTTCAGTACTCGGCAATGCCTCGATAAACACCGAGAAGCGTGCCAAGCCATCGCTAAACATCAACCAGGTCAGCGACTCACTCGCGCTCTGGCCGTCGTGCTGCTCGGTGCTGCTCAAACTAAAACCCGGCGGCAGCCAAGCGGCCTGCCAAGGACTGACAACCGCGGGCGCGACTGGCGCCACCGCTACAGCCAAACAATCAGGACCAGGTTGCAGCGCCGCATCACTGAGTTCACTGCGACTGTCTAATTGGGTGAACTGAAAACGCTCAAGTAACTGGCCCTGCTCATTGAGCAACAAGGATTTGAGCGCCAAACCAGTTTGTTGATCAAGGTGTAACTCGAGGCCGTAGCGATATTGATCTCGCGGCAGCAACGCCAGAACTACCGCCGCATGACCCGCGACTCGCGACTGACCCAGGATGCGCAAATCATAGTGAGCGGCCAATTGCGCCGGCTGCAGTTGCTGCACAACCAAACCCGACACCGACGCCCGCTGTTCAACCTGCTGAGTACTGATGCATTGCAACTGAGCATCGAGGCGCACCATTTCTTGCAGCGGACCGTCCAATTGCAGCAGTCGCTCACGCACCTGGCCATTTGCCTCAACCCGATGCCAGATCGCATGGGTTGAGAAGCTGCCGTTACGCTCGTAGACAAAGGTGCCTTGATAGCTATGTTGCTGTTCGGCAGTCTGCAACCGCTCCAACCACGCTTGCGCGGTAACTGGCAACGTGGCGGCCTGCACTGGCACCGCCAGCCAAGCCGTCAGCAAAAACGTCCCGAGCCTGCGCATAGCGAAACTCAGTGATTTTCCAAACTGGCAGCGCGTGCATAGGGCACCGCCGTTTGACTGCCGGCCGCTGCAGCTTGTTGCGCATGTTGACGGACATAGGCCGGCAAGCGTTGCTGCTGCCATGTCAGCTCAGCGGTTCGCGCCGCATTCACCCGCACACCTTGTTCAGCACTGGCGTTGGCGTTGTAGCCGGCCAAAATCGCCGGGCCTTGCAAATGCGGCGCCGCCAGCATCGGTTGAGCCGAGTTTTGCGCCAATTGCGTGCTGGTAATGTCGTCCTGATTATACAAACGCACGCCCGCCAACACGGCCACAGTCACCGAGGCGGCCACCGCTAAGCGACCCAAACCGGTCCAAGGCAAACGCCGCGCGACCTTTACCTGCGGCTCATCCGCCAACGCGGCCGAAACCTTTGCCGCCAGATCCAGATGCGGCAGCAGCAACTCTTTATGCATCACCGCCCGAGCCACCTGATAACGGGCCCAGGTAGCGCGCATTTCACCCTCGCCAGTGACGGCCAGTAGCCGGCGCAACTCGAGCTCATCGGTTTCGTTATCCATTAACGCGGACAGCGATTCCTGCAAGGCTTGACCACTCATAACGTTTCCTCTCTCGGCTTGCGCCGCGCTATCAGGAATCCTGCAGTAACGGCTGCAGGGCTTTATCAACAGCTTCACGAGCGCGAAAAATTCGCGAACGTACAGTTCCAACTGGACAACGCATGACTGCGGCGATGTCCTCATAACTCAAACCATCAAACTCGCGCAGGGTTAAGGCCGTGCGTAAGTCTTCGGGTAAGTTCGCAATCGCCCGATGAACCGTGGCTTCAATCTCGTCGCGCAGTAGCAAGCGCTCCGGCGACTCAATATCTTTCAGACCATGGTCACCGTCATAAAATTCAGCATCCTCGGCACTAACATCCGACTCTGGTGGTCGCCGACCACGCGACACCAAGTAGTTTTTCGCCGTATTAATGGCGATACGGTACAGCCAGGTATAAAACGCACTGTCACCGCGAAAATTTGCCAGTGCCCGATAGGCCTTAATAAAGGCTTCTTGAGCAACATCCTGAGCCTCATGGGGATCGCGCACAAAACGCACGACCAACCCGAGAATCTTGTGCTGATACTTCAACACCAACAGATCAAATGCCCGCTTATCGCCGCGCTGTACGCGCTCGACCAGCTGCTGATCCTCTTCCTGGGTTTGCATGAACACTCCTCATTAAGCGTAAACAGAGCGTTGCAGCAACCAACTCAGCGGTCTGCAAAAATAGACCGGGCGGTTGTGCAAAAGTTCTCTCGATTACGCAAGCTTGTGCAGAATAGTCGTAACTCTGCCACCAACACGGCAGCCGAACCCACTGCCCAACTGCGGCGACTATCTTATTGCACTTGTTCAATGAATTCAGGGGCAAATATTGCAAAGCCAAAATTGTCCGCGCCCGCGCCCAATTCCCGTCACCATCCTTGCGCTAGATCGCGCATTTTCGCGAATACGCTCGCCACAGCTAAGCGCTACTGCACAGCCTGCCCACTCTATATACTGCGAGACGCTTTTTTGCGGATGCGGACATGAGCCAACACTATCAGCACGACGTTCTAATTATCGGCAGCGGCGCCGCCGGCCTGACCTTAGCCCTGACCTTACCCACCCATTTACACATCGCGGTAATGAGTAAGGGCGATCTGGCCAATGGCTCGACTTATTGGGCGCAAGGCGGGGTGGCCGCCGTGCTGGACGACGCCGACACGGTGCAGTCGCACGTCGACGACACCCTGAATGCCGGTGGTGGCTTGTGCAGTGAGGCCGCCGTGCGCTTTACCGTCGAGCACAGTCGCGAAGCCATTGACTGGCTGATTGAGCAAGGCGTGCCCTTTACCCGCGACGATGATGAACACCGTGAAGATGGCGGCTTTGAGTTTCACCTGACCCGCGAAGGTGGCCACAGCCATAGACGCATCATCCATGCCGCCGACGCCACCGGGGCAGCGATCTTCAACACCCTGCTGGCTCAGGCGCGCCAACGGCCCAATATTGAGTTGCTCGAACAACGGGTGGCGGTCGACCTAATCACCGAGCGCAAACTCGGCCTAGCGGGCAAACGCTGCCTCGGCGCCTACGTGCTCAACCGCCAAACCGGCGAAGTCGACACCTATGGCGCACGTTTTACGGCGCTGGCCTGTGGCGGCGCGGCCAAGGTTTACCTGTACACCAGCAACCCCGACGGTGCTTGCGGCGACGGCATTGCCATGGCCTGGCGCGCCGGTTGCCGGGTAGGTAATCTGGAATTTAACCAATTCCACCCGACCTGCCTGTACCACCCGCAAGCCAAGAGCTTTCTGGTCACCGAAGCCTTGCGCGGTGAAGGTGCGCTGCTGAAACTGCCAAATGGCGAGCGCTTTATGCAGCGTTTCGATGCGCGCGGCGAACTCGCCCCACGCGACATCGTCGCCCGCGCCATCGACCACGAAATGAAGCGCCTAGGCATCGACTGCGTCTATCTGGACATCAGCCACCAACCGGCCGACTTTGTTAAAAGCCACTTCCCCACCGTTTATGAGCGCTGCCTGACCTTCGGCATCGACATCACCACCCAGCAAATTCCGGTGGTGCCGGCCGCGCACTACACCTGCGGCGGCGTATTGGTTGATCAAGCCGGACACACCGACATCCCCGGTTTATATGCCATTGGCGAGACCAGCTTCACTGGCCTGCACGGGGCTAATCGGATGGCCAGCAACTCATTACTGGAGTGCTTCGTCTACGCCCGCTCGGCCGCCGCCGACATTTGCCAACAACTCGAGCAGGTCACCGCACCCGTGGCGCTACCCGGCTGGGATGCCAGCCAAGTTACCGACTCGGATGAAGACGTAATCATTGCGCACAACTGGGACGAACTGCGGCGGTTTATGTGGGACTA
Organism: Pseudomonadaceae bacterium; assembly: GCA_019747155.1. Classification (GTDB taxonomy): domain Bacteria; phylum Pseudomonadota; class Gammaproteobacteria; order Pseudomonadales; family Pseudomonadaceae; genus Aquipseudomonas. The sequence continues at coordinate 4,539 of JAIERD010000236.1, read as the reverse complement.
CGTCGGCATCGTGCGCACCAACAAACGCCTGCAACGCGCCGAGCACCGCGTGCGTTTATTGCTGGATGAAATTGACGAGTTCTACAGCAACTACAAGGTCAGTCGCGACCTGATCGAGTTGCGTAACCTGGCGCAAGTCGCCGAACTGATGATCCGCTCGGCCATGCAGCGCCGCGAAAGTCGCGGCCTGCATTACACCCTCGACTACCCCGAGCAACTGAGCGAGGCCCGCGACACTATTTTAGTGCCACCCACCTACGCCGACTGAACTTCAGTTGCAGCCGCAAACGCCGGTGCAGGTCGTGCTTGAGCGCATCACAGGGGATGCACAGGCCGCGCACCCGGCGCTCACCGGCCAGGCGAAAGTGCAATACCACCACTAAGGGCAACGCCAGGCTGCTGGGCCGCAACTGCACCGCCTGCCAGCCAGCCGCTGCATTAAACAACTGCCAACCGGCCGCATCATGGCGCACGCCGGTAAAGGCCTGGGGCGAGCTGAGCAAAATTTGCCGTGGCACCACCCAGGCGCCATGCAGCAATGCAAACACCCCGCCCAATAGCTGCGCCCACAGCGGCAGCGCAGCCAGCAGCAACGCCAGCAATGCCAAACCCAAAATCAGCAGATAGCCCGCCAGCAGCAAACGCGAGGCCTGCCAGCGGCATTCGAAGGGCTTACTTGGGTTGGACACGGTCCAAAATCATCTTCACGATCAATTTCAGTTCCGGATCATCCGGCTCATTGCGCTGCATAAACCACCCGAACATGTCCTGATCTTCACAGGTCAACAACTGCCGATAGCGTTGTTGATTGACCTCATCCAGGGTTGGAAACACCTCACGCACAAAAGGCACCAACAGCACGTCCAATTCCAGCATGCCGCGCCGGCTATGCCAAAACAGCCGGTTGAGTTCAGTGGCATCGACCATGCAGCAGTTCCTCGAAGTGAGTTATTAGCTAAAAAAGCAGTAATGGAGCCGCATTATAGCGATGCTAAACGCAGCCCCGCACCCGCTGACAAGCCAGCGGCAGCACTCTATGATGACCACCCTGACTTTATTTTGCGAACCCAATGGCCGACCTCGCGTTTACCGACCTAGCTTCCACCAACTCGGCGCATCCCGACTCGGCGTTTTTCTGCGCCTTGACCCACGAAGGGCTGCTGGCCGTACGCGGCCCTGACGCCAGCAAGTTGTTGCAGGGCCAACTGACCTGCAACCTCAACTACCTCAACGAACACAACGCTAGCCTGGGCGCGCGCTGCACCCCGAAAGGCCGGATGCTCTCCAGTTTTCGCATTCTGCAGCAGGCCGACGGCTATTTACTGGCGATGGCCAGCGAGCTGCTGGCCGAGCAACTGGCCGAGCTGCAAAAGTACGCGGTATTTTCCAAGTCCAAATTAACCGACGAAAGCGCCCTCTGGGTGCGCTTCGGCCTGCACGGCGGCGACGCCGTACTGGCCAGCCTCGGCTTGGAACTCCCGGCCGCGAGCGACAGCATCGCTCGCCACGGCGAACTGCTAGCCGTGCGCCTGAGCGATGGCCGCAGCGAACTTTGGGCGCCCCGCGCCAGTGCTGCGCAGTTACTTGAGCAGCTTACGGCTCAGTTGCCGCAGGCACCGCTCAATAGCTGGTTGCTGGCGCAAGTACGGGCCGGCATCGGCCAAGTCTTCGGTGCCAGCCGCGAGGCCTTTATCCCGCAGATGATCAACTTGCAGGCCCTCGGCGGCGTCAGCTTCAAAAAAGGCTGCTACACCGGCCAGGAAATCGTCGCGCGCATGCAGTACCTGGGCAAGCTAAAGCGCCGCCTTTACCGCCTGAGCCTTAGCGGCACTCACGTCCCCGACGTGGCCACACCGATCTTTTCACCGATCCACGCCAGCAGCGTCGGTGAAGTGGTACTGGCGGCTCAGGCCGGTGACGGCGTCGAGCTCTTGGCCGTGCTGCAAGAGGATGCCCTCAGCGATGGTCGCATCCATCTGGGCAGCCTTGAGGGCGGCGTATTGCAACGCTTGGAGCTACCCTACAAGTTAGATTCTGATCGCGAGATTCAGCGCTAGAGCACAGCCGACCACTACACTGCTGATTATTACCTTGATATGGCGACCCGCTTAACCGCCCGCCAGCACATGAGAGCCGAGATGAGCAAACTTGCCGACAAAGTCCAACAGGACCTGATCCAGGCCATCGAAAATGACGACCTGGTACTGCCGACCCTACCAGAGGTGGCCCTCAAGGTCCGCGAAGCCGCCGAAGACCCGAACATCAGCACCCTGCAACTGAGCAAGGTGATCGGCAATGATGCGGCCCTCACGGCGCGAATCATCAAAGTGGTCAACAGCCCATTGCTGCGCACCAGCAAGGAAATCACCGACCTGCAGATGGCCATCAACCGCCTCGGCATCAACTACACCTGCAACCTGGCCATTGGCTTGGCGATGGAGCAAATGTTCCAGGCCACCTCCGATGTAGTCGACCGTAAAATGCGCGAGATATGGACTAAAAGCACCGAAATCGCCGGCATCTGCCACGTGCTGTGCAAGCAGTTCACCCGTCTGATGCCGGATCAAGCGACCCTGGCTGGGCTGATCCACCAGATTGGCGCCCTGCCGATTCTGGCCTACGCGGAAGACCACAACGACCTGCTCGCCGACTCCATCAGTCTCAACCATGTGATCGAGCAGATTCACCCGATCATCGGCGACAAGATCCTGCGCACCTGGGCCTTCCCCGAGCAGCTGGCGATCATCCCCAGCCAGTACCTGGACTTCACCCGCGACTCGGCCAAGGTCGACTATGTCGACATCGTTCAGGTCGCCACCCTGCAAAGCTACATCGGCACCGAGCACCCTTACACCAAGCTGGACTGGAGCCAGATTCCGGCGTTCGCCAAGCTCGGCCTGGACCCCAGCAAAGACATGAGCGAGGACGAAGACCTCTCGGCCGCCATGGAAGCGGCCATGAGCATGTTGCAGTAAGGGTTGTGGGGTGGGCTTCAGCCCACCGGATCTAAACGCAAGCTTCTTGCTGAGCTAAAGCCCAGCCTACGCGTCGCAATAAGTCGTAAGAGTGGGGAGTGGGGAGTGGGGAGTGGGGAGTGGCTAGCTTGCCGGCAAGCGCCACTCAATAGGTGTTTCGCCGTTCTGCTGGAGAAATTTATTGGTGCGGCTGAAATGGCCGTTACCGATAAAGCCGCGATAAGCCGACAAGGGCGACGGATGCACCGACTTCAGCACCAGATGCTTGCTGGCGTCGATGAGTTTCTCCTTGGTCTGCGCATGCGCGCCCCAAAGCAGAAATACCAGGTTTTCCTTGCTGGCACTGGCCACTTCAATGACCCGATCGGTGAAATGCTGCCAACCGGCCTTGGCGTGGGAGCCGGCATCGGCTTGCTCCACCGTCAGGGTGGTATTGAGCAACAGCACCCCCTGCTCAGCCCAGGACTGCAAGCAGCCGTGGGCGGCAATGTCGATATTCAGGTCGCGCTTAAGCTCTTTATAGATATTCAACAACGACGGCGGCGTAGCGATGCCAGGCTGCACCGAAAAACACAGACCATGGGCTTGGCCGGGCCCGTGATACGGGTCTTGCCCCAGAATCACCACCTTCAGCTGGCTCAGCGGGGTCAGGTTCAGGGCATTAAAAATCAGCGGTCCCGGCGGGAAAATCACCTTGCCGGCAGCCTTTTGCGTGCGCAAAAATTCCGCTAACTGGCGCATATAAAGCTGCTCAAACTCGTCCTGCAAGGCCGCCTTCCAGCCAGCTTCCAGCTTGACCCGATCCACCTCAGCACTCATACCCAAACTCATCGCCACACCCAAAGAAGGCCGCACGCTAGACAAGCGCCCCGGGCAAGTCAAGGCGCAGACTAATAGATGGGCATCATGGCGCTGGATGCAGATTGCCACGCACCAGGAGCCAGTCGAGACTGCCGGTACCAGCCCAAAGGAGTAACTCCCATGGACAGTCCCACCGGTATCAGCCGCGAACGCTTGGAGCAGGCCTTACAGCATTCGGCCTTCGCTAAATTACTCGGCGCCGAACTGCTCGACTTCGCCCCCGGCAAGGTCAGCCTGCAATTGCACAGCCGCCCCGAACTCTGCCAGCACCACGGCTACACCCACGGTGCGGTGGTCGGTTTTATGATCGACAGCGGCTGCGCCTGGGCGGCCGCCTCGCTGGTCGGCGACGTGGTCACCAGCGAGTACAAAATCAACCTGCTGGCCCCCGCCATTGGCGAAAAACTGATCTGTCGCAGCGAAGTCATCAAGGCCGGCAAGCGCCAAGCGGTATGTCGCGCCGATGTGTTTGCCGTCAACCAGGGTCAGGAGAAAATCGTCGCCACCGGCCTGGCGACCATTGCCAGGGTGTAAACCCGCACGCGCGCTGATTGCCGGGCATCAGCCCTGGTGCAGCGCCCGGTAATGACTGGGCGCCATGCCGACCACCTGGCGAAACAGCCGCGAGAAGTAATACACATCCTCATAACCCAACTGCTGCGCCACCTGGGCGATGCCCTGGCTACCCTCGTCGAGCAGCCGG
>JAIERD010000527.1 GCA_019747155.1 Pseudomonadaceae bacterium | reverse complement strand
TGAGCGCTGCGGGTATGGACCGAGTCACCGGCGACCACATGGGCATGTTGGCCACAGTGATGAACGCCTTGGCCATGCGCGACGCGCTGGAGCGTTCGAATATCCCGGCTCTGGTGATGTCGGCCATTAGCATGGTGGGCGTGACTGATCACTACGATCGCCGCAAAGCCATGCGTCATCTGAAAACCGGTGAGGTGGTGATCTTTGCTGCCGGTACCGGTAATCCGTTTTTCACCACCGATTCGGCCGCCTGTCTGCGCGCCATTGAAATCGACGCCGACGTGGTTTTGAAGGCGACCAAGGTGGATGGCGTTTACACTGCTGACCCGTTCAAAGACCCGCATGCGGAAAAATTCGATCACCTGAGTTACGACGAAGTCTTGGATCGCAAGCTCGGGGTGATGGACTTGACCGCTATTTGCCTGTGCCGAGACCACAACATGCCATTGCGGGTATTCAATATGAACAAGCCCGGCGCGCTGTTAAATATCGTCCTCGGTGGCGCCGAAGGAACTCTGATTGAGGAGCACAAACAATGATCAATGAGATCAAGAAAGACACTCAAGAACGTATGCAAAAGAGCCTGGAATCGCTGCTCCATGCATTTAGCCGGATCCGTACCGGTCAGGCTCACCCGAGCATTCTGGGTGGCGTGATGGTGCCTTACTACGGCGCCGACACTCCGTTGAATCAGGTTGCCAACGTGACCGTCAAGGATTCACGGACCCTGCAAGTGGTAGCTTTCGAGCGCAATATGCTGGCGGCCGTCGACAAGGCGATTCAGAGCTCCGGTCTGGGTTTTAATCCGACCAACCTGGGCGAACTGTTGCTGATCTCGATGCCGGCGCTGACTGAGGAAACCCGCAAGGGCTTCACCAAGCAGGCGCGTGATGCAGCGGAGGACGGTCGTGTGGCCGTGCGCAATATCCGTCGCGATGCCTTGAGCCAGTTGAAAGACCTGGTTAAAGACAAAGACATCAGCGAAGACGAAGAGCGCCGTGCGGCCGATGATGTGCAGAAGTTGACTGACAAATTCGTGGCCGAGATCGAAGTGGCCGTGAAGCAGAAAGAAACGGATTTGATGGCCGTTTAACGGTCAGTATCGTCATGGATAAGACTACGTTAGTGCCTGTTGCTGTGCCGCGGCATGTTGCGATCATCATGGATGGCAACAATCGCTGGGCCAAAAAACGCCTGCTGCCCGGTGTTGCCGGGCATAAGGCTGGCGTTGATGCCGTGCGTGCGGTCATCAAAGTGTGCGCCGAGGCGGGGGTCGAGGTGCTGACCCTGTTCGCCTTCTCCAGTGAAAACTGGCAGCGGCCCGCCGAAGAAGTCAGTGCGTTGATGGAGTTGTTTCTGCGGGCATTGCGTCGCGAGGCGAAAAAGCTCAAAGAGAACGAAATCAGCCTGCGGATCATTGGCGATCGCTCGCGTTTTCACCCGGAGTTGCAGGCTGCCATGCTGGCGGCTGAGGCAGAAACCGCCGGGCCGAGTAAGTTTGTCCTGCAGGTAGCCGCCAACTACGGTGGTCAGTGGGATATCGTCCAGGCCGCGCAGGCGTTGGCGCGCAAAGTTCAGGACGGTACGCTGCAAGTTGAGCAAATCGATGCGCAGTTGCTCGAAGGGCAATTGGTTACGGCGGGCCTGCCATTGCCGGATCTGTGCATCCGCACCGGTGGCGAACACCGGATCAGCAATTTTTTGCTGTGGCAGTTGGCTTACGCCGAGTTGTATTTTTCCGAGCTGTTCTGGCCGGACTTCAAACACCATGCCATGCGCGCTGCGCTGGCTGACTACGCTACGCGCCAGCGCCGCTTCGGTAAAACGAGCGAGCAAGTGCAAGCTGAGGCCCGCCAATAATGCTTAAACAACGAATTATCACTGCGCTGTGGTTATTGCCAGTGGCTTTGGGTGGTTTTTTCTTTCTCGATGGTTGGCAGTTTGCGTTGTTTATCGGCGCGGTGGTGACCTTGGGTGGCTGGGAGTGGGCGCAGTTGGCTGGCTTCAGCGCCCAGCCACTGCGGATTGCCTACGGTGCTGTGGTTGCCATGCTGCTGTATGGGCTGTATCTACTGCCGCAATTGGCGCCTTGGTTGCTGCTGTTGGCTTTGCTTTGGTGGTTGGTGGCGACCTTGCTGGTGGTCAGTTATCCGCGCAGTAAACGCTATTTGCATGCGCCGCTGAGTAAGCCGTTGATTGGTTTGTTGATTCTGTTGCCAGCCTGGCAGGGCTTGATGCTGCTCAAGCAGTGGCCGCTGGGTAATGGCTTGATCATTGCCGTAATGGTGTTGGTCTGGGGTGCCGATATCGGCGCCTATTTCGCAGGGCGCACCTTTGGCAAGCGCAAGTTGGCGCCGCAGGTTAGCCCCGGCAAAAGCTGGGAGGGCGTGTTGGGTGGCTTGCTGACCTGCTTGTTAATTGCGCTGGGCGTCGGCTTGTATTGCCACTGGTCGGGGGCTGAGTTGTTGCTGGCGCTGGCCTGCACGGCGTTGCTGGTGATGGTTTCGGTGGTCGGTGATCTGACTGAAAGCCTGTTTAAGCGTGAGGCCGGGATTAAAGACAGTAGTAATTTACTGCCGGGGCATGGCGGTATTCTCGATCGGATCGATAGCCTGACGGCGGCAATTCCAATCTTTGCGCTGCTGCTCTGGGCGGTTGGCTGGGGTCCGCTGTGAGTCAACTGCAGCAGATCAGCGTGCTCGGGGCTACGGGCTCGATCGGCCTGAGCACCCTGGATGTCATCGCTCGCCACCCTGAGCGCTATCAGGTGTTTGCCCTCAGCGGTTTTAGTCGCCTGTTGGAGTTAGAAACTCTGTGTCTGCGCTTTCGCCCGCGCTTTGCGGTGGTGCCTACGGCTGCTGTGGCCGTCAAGTTACAGGGCGCGCTGCAATCGGGCGGCCTAAGTACGCGAGTGCTGGTCGGTGAGGCGGGTCTGTGCGAAGTGGCTGCCCATCCAGAGGTCGATACGGTGATGGCCGCCATCGTCGGCGCCGCCGGTTTAAAGCCGACCTTGGCTGCCGTTGAAACCGGCAAAAAAGTGCTGCTGGCCAACAAGGAAGCTTTGGTAATGTCCGGCGCCTTGTTTATGCAGGCGGTGCGTAAAAGTGGCGCGGTGTTGCTGCCGATCGACAGCGAACACAATGCGATCTTCCAGTGCCTGCCCGGCGATTATGGGCGCGGCTTAAGTCAGGTCGGCGTGCGGCGGATTCTGCTGACCGCCTCCGGCGGACCCTTTCGACAGACCCCGCTTGAGCAGTTGCAGGCCGTTACCCCCGAGCAGGCCTGCGCCCATCCGAACTGGTCGATGGGGCGCAAGATTTCGGTTGATTCCGCCAGCATGATGAACAAAGGCCTGGAGTTGATCGAGGCCTGTTGGTTGTTCGATGCCAAGCCTGCGCAAATTGAAGTGCTGATCCATCCGCAAAGCGTGATTCATTCGCTGGTCGACTATGTCGATGGCTCGGTGCTGGCGCAGTTGGGTAACCCCGATATGCGCACACCCATCAGCCATGCCCTGGCGTGGCCGGAGCGGATTGACTCGGGTGTGGCGCCGCTGGACTTGTTCGCCATTGCGCGGTTGGATTTCCAGGCGCCCGATGAGGTGCGTTTCCCCTGTTTACGCCTTGCCCGTGATGCGGCCGACGCCGGTGGCAGTGCGCCGGCCCTGCTGAATGCGGCCAATGAGGTGGCGGTGCAGGCGTTCTTGCAGCGGCGAATCCGCTTTCCCGAGATCGCCAATGTTATTGCCGAGGTATTGAATCTTGCGCCGACGGTTGCGGTCGAAAGTCTTGAGGGCGTGCTGCAGGCCGATGCTCAAGCTCGACAGCTTGCAGAGCAATGGTTGCAACGCCATGAACGCTAGCTGCGGAGAGAGTCAATGAGTGCGCTGTATATGTTCTTCGGCACACTGATCGCCCTTGGGGTGTTAGTGACCATCCATGAGTTCGGACATTTTTGGGTGGCGCGCCGCTGTGGGGTGAAAGTCCTGCGTTTCTCGGTGGGTTTTGGTACGCCACTGCTGCGTTGGCATGATCGTCAGGGCACTGAATTCGTGCTGGCGGCAATTCCGCTCGGCGGCTATGTGAAAATGCTCGATGAGCGCGAAGGCGAAGTGCCGCCTGAGCAGTTGGAGCAAGCCTTTACCCGTAAACCGGTGGGCCAGCGCATCGCCATAGTTGCAGCGGGGCCGCTGGCAAACTTTATTCTCGCCTTTGTGTTTTTCTGGCTGTTGGCCATGCTCGGCAGTCAGCAGGTGCGTCCGGTAATCGGCGCCGTTGAGCCGGCCAGCTTGGCTGCCAGTGCTGGTCTGATAGCGGGTCAAGAGCTGGTGGCAGTCGATGGCGAACCTGTCAGTGGTTGGGCTGCGGTTAATCTGCAGTTGGTGCGGCGCTTGGGCGAGAGCGGCACGCTTGAGGTGTTGGTACGTGAAGCGGATTCCAATGTAGAAACCGCTCATCAATTGCAGTTGCACGACTGGTTGCAGGGGGTGGCTGAACCGGATCCGATTAGTGCGCTGGGGGTTCGTCCGTGGCGCCCAGAAATCGCGCCAGTGTTGGCAGAGTTTGATCCGGAAGGTCCGGCCCTGGCGGCCGGGCTTAAAGTGGGCGACCGGCTGTTGGCGCTTAATGGTGTGGCGCTGACTCAATGGCAGCAAGTCGTCGAGCGGGTGCGTGGCTTGGCTGCGCAGCGGGTGCTGTTTAGTGTGCAGCGCGGCGATCAAACTATTGAAGTGCCGGTGACACTGGCCGTACGTGGCGATGATAAATCCCACAGTGGTTACCTGGGTGCTGGCGTGCAGGCCCCCGAGTGGCCGGCGGATATGCTCCGAGAGGTCAGCTTTAATCCGGCCGAGGCCGTGGTTGAGGGCTTGCAGCGCACCTGGACCATGAGTGTGCTGACGCTTAACTCGATGAAAAAAATGCTGATTGGCGAGCTCTCGGTAAAAAACTTGAGTGGGCCGATAACCATTGCTAAAGTGGCGGGCGCTTCTGCTCAGTCGGGTTTCGGGGATTTTCTTAATTTCCTCGCATACCTGAGCATTAGCTTGGGAGTGCTGAATTTATTGCCGATACCCGTGCTGGATGGGGGGCATCTGCTGTTTTATCTGGTCGAGTGGGCCCGTGGGCGCCCCTTGTCAGAACGGGTGCAAGCGTGGGGCATGCAGATCGGTATCAGTATGATTGTCGGCGTAATGTTACTCGCCTTGGTAAACGATCTGGGTCGGCTCTAAGTCGCAAGCGCAAGCTGTTAGCCTGTTTTGAATCTGCCGCCTTTTGCAGCAGATTTTTATTGTCAGTTAATAAAAGAAAGGACTTCATGAAACGTCTGCTCCTAACTGCGGTGCTCGCCGCACTGATGATCACTGAAGTTCACGCTGAGTCCTTCACTGTCTCCGATATCCGGGTTAACGGCTTGCAGCGGGTTTCCGCTGGCAGCGTGTTCGGCGCTTTGCCGGTTAACGTTGGTGAGAAAGTCGATGACCGCCAGTTGGTTGAAGCGACCCGCGCGTTGTTTAAAACCGGTTTCTTCCAAGATATCCAGCTCGGTCGCGATGGCGATGTGCTGGTGGTTAGCGTGGTTGAGCGGCCATCGATCTCCGGTATCGAGATTGAAGGTAACAAAGCGATCAAAACCGAAGACCTGCTCAAGGGCTTGACTCAGTCGGGCCTGGCCGAAGGCGAAATTTTCCAGCGCGCTACCCTCGAAGGTGTGCGTAACGAGTTGCATCGCCAATATGTATCTCAGGGCCGCTACTCGGCCGAAATTGAAGCCGAAGTAGTGCCGCAGCCGCGTAACCGCGTCGCGTTGAAGATCAATATCAATGAAGGCTCGGTTGCGGCCATTCAACATATCAACGTGGTCGGTAACAGCGTGTTCACCGATGAAGACCTCGGCGATTTGTTTGAGCTGAAGACCACCAACTGGTTGTCGTTCTTCAAAAGCGATGACAAGTACTCGCGGGAAAAACTCTCCGGCGACTTGGAGCGCTTGCGCTCCTACTACCTCGATCGCGGTTATATCCACATGGATATTACCTCGACACAGGTATCCATCACCCCAGACAAACAACACGTTTACATCACGGTTAACGTTGATGAAGGCGATAAATATACCGTCAGCGACGTCAAACTCAGCGGTGACCTAAAGGTTCCTGAGCAAGAGTTGAAGGCGTTGTTGTTGGTGCAGCCGGGTCAAGTGTTCTCACGCAAGCTGATGACCACCACCTCAGAATTGCTGACTCGCCGCTTGGGTAACGATGGTTATACCTTTGCCAACGTCAACGGCATACCTGAAGCCAATGACGATAACAATACGGTAGCCATTACCTTTGTGGTCGACCCAGCTAAACGTGCTTACGTTAACCGGATTAACTTCCGTGGTAACACCAAGACTGAAGACGAAGTGCTGCGCCGCGAAATGCGCCAGATGGAAGACGGTTGGGCCTCGACGTACCTGATTGACCAATCTAAGGTGCGTTTAGAGCGTCTGGGCTATTTCAAGGAAGTAAACGTTGAAACCCCGAAAGTGCCGGGTAGCGATGATTTGGTTGATGTTAACTACAGCGTTGAAGAACAAGCCTCTGGCTCGATTACTGCCAGCGTCGGTTTTGCTCAGAACGCCGGTTTGATCCTCGGTGGTTCGATCAGTCAGAACAACTTCCTTGGTACCGGTAACAAGGTTAACTTCGGCGTCACGCGCAGCGAGTATCAGAGCGCGGTCAACTTTGGTTTTGTTGACCCTTACTGGACCGTTGATGGCGTCAGCTTGGGTTATAACGCCTTCTTCCGTAAGACTGACTTCGATAACTTAAATACCAACGTATCGAGCTATGCGATCGACAGTAAGGGCGTTGGCGCAACCATTGGTTACCCGCTGACTGAAACCTCGCGACTGACCTACGGTTTGACCGTGCAGCAGGATGATCTGAGTACCGGTAGTTATACCGTACAGCAGATCCAGGACTTTATTGATCAAGAAGGCGGTAACTTCACTAACTTCAAAGCCTCGGTTGGCTGGTCGGATTCAACCTTGAACAAAGGTGTGTTGGCGACCCGTGGTAGTTCGCAAAGCGTGGTGCTGCAGGCCACGGTGCCGGGCAGTGATTTGTCGTTCTTTAAGTTGGATTACCGCGGTCAGGTGTTTAAGCCACTGACCCAGGCCACCACGCTGCGCTTCCATACCGAATTGGGTTATGGCGATGGCTATGGCTCGAGCAATGGTTTGCCGTTCTATGAAAACTACTATGCCGGCGGTTTTGGTTCGGTTCGCGGCTTTCAGGACAGTTCGCTGGGTCCAAGAAGTACGCCGAGCCGGGCTTACCCAAACCAGCCGGCAAACAGCCCGGCTAACGTTAATGGCTACAATCCAGCAACTGGCATCTACACCGACCCGGACCAAGATCCGCTACCTTTCGGCGGTAACGTGTTGGTTCAGGGCGGCGCTGAGTTATTGTTCCCGCTGCCCTTTATCAAAGATCAGAGCTCGCTGCGCACCTCGTTATTTGTGGACGTCGGTAATGTCTTTCAGACCAATTGTGATAGCACTTACGAGACCGGCGAATGCCAGTCTCCGGATCTCGGCGAGTTAGCCATTTCTACCGGTGTTGGCCTGACCTGGATTACCGGCTTTGGTCCGCTGAGCTTCAGCTTGGCTGCACCGATCAAGAAACCGGATAACGCCGAAACCCAGATATTCCAGTTCTCGCTCGGCCAAACCTTTTAATCAGCGTTTAATTTTTACTAACGACAACAGTTTCGTTGCAGGAGTGACAAAGTGCGTAAGTTGACTCAAGTGGTTCTGTGCATGGCAGCTTTGATGGCCACTCCAGCTTTTGCTGAGATGAAAATCGCCGTAATGAACTATCAAATGGCGTTGCTGGAGTCCGACTCTGCCAAGCGCTACGCAGTAGATGCCGAGAAGAAATTTGGTCCACAGCTGACCAAATTGAAGTCACTCGAAGGCGGCGCTAAAAGCATTCAGGATAAGTTGGTCAAGGGTGGCGAGAAATTGCAGCAAGGCGAGCGTGAACGCCTTGAGTTGGAGTTCAAGCAAAAAGCCCGTGACTTCCAATTTCAGTCTAAAGAACTGAATGAAGCCAAAGCCATTGCTGACCGTGAAATGCTTAAACAGTTGAAACCAAAGCTGGATAAAGCAGTGGAAGAGGTTATCAAGCAAGGCAACTATGACTTGGTACTCGAGCGTGGCGCTGTGGTTGATGTGAAGCCGCAGTACGACATCACCCGCCAAGTCATTGAGCGCATGAATCAGCAGCATTAATCATGAGCGTTGCAGTTTTTACTCTCGGCCAGTTGGCCGAACGTCTGGGCGCAACCTTACGCGGTGCGGCGGATACACAAATCAACGGTCTGGCAACCTTGCAAGAGGCGCAAGCTGGACAGCTGAGTTTTTTGGCTAATCCGCAATATCGTAAATACTTGGCCGATACCCAGGCCGCCGCCTTGCTGCTGACCCCTGCCGATGCTGAAGGTTACGCCGGCGACGCCTTGCTGGTGGCCAATCCTTATCTGGCTTACGCGCAATTGTCCCATTTGTTTGATCGCAAGCCGGTAGCAGCTGCCGGTGTGCACCCGACCGCGCTAATCGCGGCCGATGCGCAGGTGCATGCCAGCGCCAGCATTGGTCCTTATGTGGTGGTTGAGAGTGCGGCGCAGATTGGCGCCGGCGTGAGCATTGGGGCCCATTGCTTTATTGGTGCGCGCTCGCAGATCGATGCCGATGGCTGGCTCGCGCCGCGCGTGACCCTTTATCACGACGTGCGTATTGGTAAGCGGGTGGTGATTCAGTCCGGCGCAGTGCTGGGCGCCGATGGTTTTGGTTTTGCTAACGAGAAGGGCATCTGGCAGAAAATTGCCCAGATCGGTGGCGTCACCTTGGGCGACGACGTTGAAGTTGGCGCCAATACCACCATCGATCGCGGCGCGCTGGCCGATACCATCATCGGCAACGGCGTGAAGCTGGATAACCAGATCATGGTCGCGCATAACGTGCAGATCGGTGATCACACGGCGATGGCTGGCGGTGCGGGTATTTCCGGTAGCAGCAAGGTCGGTAAGCATTGCATGATCGCCGGCAGGGCGGGTTTGGTCGGGCATATTGAAGTTTGCGATAACGTTTTTATTACCGGCATGACCATGATTACCCGTTCAATTACCGAGCCGGGTTCTTACTCCTCGGGTACGGCCATGCAGCCTTCGGCCGAGTGGCGCAAAAGTGCCACGCGTTTTCGTCAGTTAGATGACATGGCTAAACGTCTGCAGCAACTCGAAAAACGTCTGGCAGCCGTGACCGCAAAAGGTCAGGACTCTTCAGAGACCTGATCCGCGAATTTTACGCGGCTCCAACCTTCACTACAGGCTTCTCCGAACATGATGGACATCAACCAGATTCGCGAATACTTGCCCCATCGTTACCCGTTTTTGCTGGTTGATCGAGTAGAGACCATAGATCTTGATGCTAAGCAGATTGTTGCTTACAAAAATGTCTCCATTAATGAGCCGTTTTTCGATGGCCATTTCCCGCAGTTTCCAATTATGCCGGGTGTTTTGATCATTGAGGCCATGGCGCAAGCTGCCGGGTTGCTCGGTTTCAAAATGATGGATGTGAAACCGGGGCACGGCGTGCTGTATTTGTTTGTTGGCTCAGACAAGTTACGTTTTCGTCAGCCTGTTGTGCCGGGCGATAAGCTGGTGCTACAGGCCGCGTTTATTAGCAGCAAACGCGGGATTTGGAAGTTTGCTTGCAAAGCGCTTGTCGAGGGCAAAGAAGTTTGCTCTGCGGAAATTATCTGTGCGGAACGCAATGTATGAGTTTGATTGACCCTCGCGCCATTATCGATCCGTCAGCCAAGCTGGCGGATGACGTCCAGGTCGGCCCTTGGTCGATCATTGGACCTGATGTGGAGATCGCCGAGGGTACAGTGATTGGCCCGCACGTCATTATCAAAGGGCCAACCAAGATTGGTCGTCACAACCGAATTTATCAGTTCTCCTCGGTTGGTGAAGACACCCCAGATTTGAAATACAAGGGTGAAGATACCCGCCTGGTGATTGGCGATAACAACGTGATTCGCGAAGGTGTGACCATTCACCGTGGCACCATCCAAGACCGTTCAGAAACCACCATTGGCGATCACAACTTGCTGATGGCTTATGTGCATATTGGCCATGATAGTGTGATTGCCAACCACTGCATCCTGGTTAATAACACCGCGTTGGCGGGTCATGTATTAATCGATGATTGGGCGATTCTTTCCGGTTTTACCCTGGTGCATCAATTTTGCCGGATCGGCGCCCATAGCTTCTCCGGCATGGGCACGGCGATTGGCAAAGATGTGCCGGCGTTCGTCACAATGGTCGGTAACCCGGCCGAAGCGCGCAGCATGAACTTTGAAGGTATGCGTCGGCGTGGTTTCAGTGCCGAGGCCATTCAAGCGCTACGGCGCTGCTACAAGATTGTCTACCGCCAAGGCCTGACCATTGAGCAAGCCTTGAGTGAGATGGGCGAATTGGCTGTGCAGTATCCTGAAGTCGCGCTGTTTCGCGACTCGGTGCAAGCCTCCACTCGCGGTATTACCCGCTGAACAGCGCCGCTACATTGCGGGTGGCCCTGGTTGCCGGTGAGGCGTCTGGCGATATTCTCGGCGCCGGTTTGATGCAAGCCCTGCGGGCGCAGCATCCGGCAATCGAGTTTATCGGCGTCGGCGGCCCGCGCATGCAGGCCCAAGGCCTCAACTCCTTCTTTCCGATGGAACGTCTGTCGGTGATGGGCCTGGTGGAGGTGTTGGGTCGGCTGCCCGAGTTGTTGGCGCGGCGAAAACGCCTAATCAATACCTTGATTGAGCAAAAGCCGGATGTCTTTATTGGCATCGATGCGCCGGACTTCACCCTTAATATCGAACTCAAATTGCGCCGCGCCGGAATCAAGACCGTGCACTACGTCAGCCCCTCGGTGTGGGCATGGCGGCAGAAGCGGGTGCTGAAGATTCGCGAAGGCTGCGACCTGATGCTGACGCTGTTTCCCTTCGAGGCGCAGTTTTATCAAGCTCAGCAAGTGCCGGTACGTTTTGTCGGGCATCCGCTGGCTAATACCATTCCTCTGCAGCTCGACCGTGGCGCCGCTCGTTCGGCGCTACGTTTGCCAGAGCAGGGCGCTGTCGTGGCGTTATTGCCAGGCAGTCGTGGCGGTGAAGTGGGCAAGCTCGGCAGCCTGTTTCTCGATACTGCCGAGTTGTTGCTAAAAACCCGGCCGGAGTTGCAGTTTGTGCTGCCGTGCGCCAGCCCCGAACGGCGTGCGCAGCTGGAGGCCTTGTTGGTCGGGCGCGACTTGCCGTTGACCCTGCTCGATGGTCAGTCTCACGAGGCGTTGGCGGCTTGTGATGCGGTACTGATCGCCTCCGGCACTGCGACCCTTGAGGCCTTGCTCTGTCAGCGGCCGATGGTGGTGGCCTATAAAGTTGCGCCCTTGACCTACTGGATTCTTAAGCAATTGGTGAAGAGCGCGTATCTGTCGTTACCGAACCTGCTCGCTGGCCGCTTGTTGGTGCCGGAGTTGATTCAGGATGCGGCAACGCCGACGGCCTTGGCTGAGCAACTGTTGCCGTTGCTGGACAATGGCGCCAGCCAGACCCGCGAGTTTGCCGCTATCCATACTAGTCTGCGCTTGGATGCTTCGGCTCAGGCGGCTGATGCCGTGCTGGCGTTGATTGCGGGGCAGTCATGCAGCTAGGGCTGGATTTCACCCTGGTCGAAGCCTTGGTGGCCGGAGTCGATGAAGTCGGCCGTGGCCCGCTCTGTGGCGCCGTGGTGACTGCGGCAGTGATTCTCGATCCGGCGCGGCCAATCTTGGGTTTGAATGACTCGAAAAAACTCACCGCCGCCCGCCGTGAACAACTGTTCGATGAGATCTGTGAAAAGTCCTTGTCCTGGTGCATTGCCCGCGCCGAGGTCGAAGAAATCGATCAACTGAATATTCTGCATGCCACCATGTTGGCCATGCAGCGTGCAGTCGCTGGGCTTAGCGTTACCCCCAGGTTGGCGCTGATCGACGGTAATCGTTGCCCGGTGCTGGATGTGCCCAGCGCCTCGGTGGTTAAAGGCGATAGCCAAGTGCCGGCGATTGCCGCAGCCTCGATTCTGGCCAAGGTCAGCCGTGATCGTGAGATGCAGGCGCTCGATCTTCAGTACCCCGGCTACGGCATCGCCGGCCATAAAGGCTATCCGACCCCTGCGCATCTCGAGGCCTTGCAGCGCCTCGGGCCAACGCTGATTCATCGGCGCTCGTTTGCGCCGGTACGCAAGTTGCTCGAGCAGCTTTAAGCGCAACCCGGCCGCGACCTCAGCATTCAACTTCTAAGTCTCCACACTCGACGGCCGTAGTGCTGCGCCCTATGTCGCCAGGGCGCACGGATTGGTCGACTGTGGGCAAGTCGCGCAAGCGCGCAATAGTCCAAAGTGCCGGGCTTTTGCTGTCTAGACTCGTGACAGTTATTCGCTGTTATTCGTCCACATCCCGGCAACATCTTTCTCGATTCGGTAATCCTGAGTCCAATCACAACAAGCCGCCATAAGCGGTAAGAGGAGTTTGCGATGCAAGAAGTCGCCAATTTAATCGTCGATACGCTCAACGGATTAATCTGGGGCAAGGTGCTGATTTGGCTGCTGGTCGCCAGTGGCGTGTATTTTACCCTGCGCTTAGGCCTGATTCAGTTTCGCCATTTTGGCCATACTTTTATGGTTCTCAAGGGCAGTCGGCAGTCGGATGACTCCGGAATTTCTTCGTTTCAAGCACTCTGTACTTCGCTCGCTGCACGGGTCGGCACCGGTAACGTAGCCGGCGTGGCCGTGGCTATTACGCTAGGCGGCGCGGGTGCGATTTTCTGGATGTGGGTTATTGCCCTGCTGGGCATGGCCACTGGTTTTGTTGAGGCAACGCTGGCGCAACTATTTAAGATTCGTGACGACAAGGGGCAATTTCGCGGCGGCCCGGCCTACTACATGGAAAAAGGTTTGGGCGCGCGCTGGATGGGCGTGTTGTTCTCGATTTTTCTAATTATTGCCTTTGGCTTTGTGTTCAATGCGGTGCAGGCAAATACCATTACCGGTGCGATGCTGGGCGCTTTTGGCGTTAGCACCTGGATCAGTGGTTTGGCTGTGGTTGTGCTGACGGCGTTAATTATCTTTGGCGGTCTACGCGCCATTGCACGCTTTTCTGAGTTGGCCGTGCCCTTTATGGCAGCGGCTTATTTGTTGGTCGCACTTGGCATCATTGCAATGAATCTTGCCGAGATGCCTGCTGTGTTCGAGTTGATTTTCAAAAGTGCCTTTGGTTTGCATGAGGCGGCTGCCGGCGGCATCGGCGCGGCGATCATGAACGGCTTCAAGCGCGGCTTGTTTTCCAACGAGGCCGGTATGGGCTCGGCGCCAAACGCGGCGGCCTCGGCCACGCCTTATCCGCCACATCCGGCGTCACAAGGTTATGTGCAGATGGCCGGGGTGTTTATCGACACCATCCTAATCTGTACTGCCTCGGCGGCGATTATTTTGCTGGCCGGGCCGCAGCCGGGCGAGGGGATTATGTTGGTGCAGAACGCCCTGACCAGTGAAGTCGGCGATTGGGGTAAGTACTTCCTGGCGGTAATCATTCTGTTCTTCGCCTTTACCTCCATTGTGGCCAACTATTTTTACGCCGAGAACTGCCTGGTGTTTCTTGAGCACAGCCATCCGGCCGGTCTGTTGTGGTTTCGTTTGGCGGTGCTGGGGATGGTGATGTTCGGTGCGTTGGCGTCGATGCCGTTTGTGTGGAATCTGGCCGATTTGTCGATGGGCTTGATGGCGATTACTAACTTGATCGCGATCTTGTTGTTGTCGAACCTGGCAATCAAGCTGGCCCGCGACTACAACGGTCAGCGTAAGGCCGGTAAGTTGCCAACCTTCGACGCCAGTCAGTACCCGGAGGTGCAAGCCAAGCTTGAGCCGGGTGTATGGGATAACCGCGCAAAGCCGTGAGTTAGCCAGCTGATGTTTGCTTCAAGGCCCGGTACAATCAGGCCCGGTGAAAACTACTGTGCTCGGTTTTGTGGCGTAAAAACAGGCTCAAAATGCTCATTTACAACACGTAAACTGCGCTTTCTCGTCTGTTTTTGCCTTGCCTAACCTTCGCTCGCTACGTTTTCACGCGGCCTGAAAGTCCGGGCCTTGTCGTTTTTGCGTTTTATATAGGATGCGTATGCCCGCTACTTTTGTTCACCTGCGTTTGCATACCGAGTTTTCTCTGATCGACGGTTTGGTGCGGGTTAAACCCTTGGTTAAGGCCGCCGCTGCCGCTGGCATGCCGGCGGTGGCGGTCACCGATCAGCGCAATCTGTGCTCGTTGGTGAAGTTCTATAAAGCCGCCATGGGTGGCGGTATCAAGCCGATTTGTGGCGCCGATGTCTGGTTGGCGAGCAAAGAAGAAGACGGCCCGCTGAGCCGCATGACCTTGCTGGTGATGAACGCCAAGGGTTATCGCAACCTGACCGAATTGATCTCGCGCGGCTTTATCGAAGGTCAGCGCAACGGTGAAGTGATCATCGAGCGGCAATGGGTCAAGGAGGCGGCTGAAGGCCTGATTGCCTTGTCAGGCGCCAAAGAGGGCGAAATCGGCCTGAACTTGCTGGCCGGTAATCTGGCCAGCGCCGAAGACTCGTTGCATGAGTGGCAGGCGTGTTTTCCCGAGCGGTTTTATCTTGAGCTGCAGCGCACCAGCCGGGTCAATGATGAGGAATACCTGCACCTGGCTGTGGCCTTGGCTGAGCGTTGTGGCGCGGCTTTGGTGGCCACCAATGATGTGCGCTTCATCAAACAGGCCGACTTTGACGCCCACGAAACCCGCGTTTGCATCGGCGAGGGGCGGGCGCTGGATGATCCGCGCCGCCAGCGCACCTACAGCGATCAGCAGTACCTGAAGAGCCCTGAGCAAATGTTCGAGCTGTTCAGCGATTTGCCCGAGGCGCTGGAAAACACCGTCGAAATCGCCAAGCGCTGCAACATCGAGGTGCTACTGGGCCAAAGCTTCTTGCCGAACTTCCCGGTGCCAGATGGCATGACCATGGACGAGTTTTTCCGCAAGGTCAGCCACGATGGCCTGGAGGAACGCTTGGCAGTGCTGTGGCCGAAAGACACCACGCCCAACTACGAAGAAAAGCGCCAAGAGTATGTCGATCGGCTGAATTTTGAGCTGGATATCATCATTCAGATGGGCTTCCCCGGCTACTTTCTGATCGTGATGGACTTTATCCAGTGGGCCAAGCGCAACGGCATTCCGGTCGGTCCCGGCCGTGGGTCGGGCGCCGGTTCCTTGGTGGCCTATGTGCAGAAAATCACCGATCTGGACCCGCTGGAATACGACCTGCTGTTTGAGCGCTTTCTGAACCCTGAGCGGGTATCGATGCCCGACTTCGATATCGACTTCTGCATGGAAGGCCGTGATCGGGTGATTGAATACGTAGCGCAAACCTACGGACGTAACGCGGTCAGCCAGATCATCACCTTCGGCACCATGGCCGCCAAAGCGGTGGTGCGCGACGTGGCGCGGGTGCAGGGCAAGTCCTATGGACTGGCGGATCGGCTGTCGAAGATGATTCCCTTCGAAGTCGGCATGACCCTGGAAAAAGCCTTCGAGCAAGAGGAGGTGCTGCGCGACTTTCTTAAAGTGGACGAGGAAGCCGCCGAAATCTGGGAGATGGCCAAGAAGCTTGAGGGCATCACCCGTAACGTCGGTAAACACGCCGGCGGCGTGGTAATCGCACCGACCAAACTGACCGACTTTTCGGCGATTTATTGCGATGACGAAGGCGGCGGCCTGGTCACTCAGTTCGACAAGGATGACGTCGAGGCGGCCGGCCTGGTGAAGTTCGACTTCCTCGGCCTGCGCACCCTGACCATCATCGACTGGGCGCTGAAAACCATTAACCGCGAGCGCGCCAAGGTCGATGAGCCGCCGCTGGTGATTGAGTTCATCCCGCTGGATGACAAAGCCACTTTCAGCTTGCTGCAAAAAGCCGAAACCACGGCGGTGTTCCAGCTGGAATCGCGTGGCATGAAAGAGCTGATCAAAAAGCTCAAGCCCGACTGCCTGGAAGACTTGATCGCCTTGGTGGCCTTGTTCCGCCCAGGCCCGTTGCAGTCGGGCATGGTTGATGACTTTATCAACCGTAAGCACGGTCGCGCCGAGCTGTCTTATCCGCACTCGGACTACCAGTACGAGGGCCTTAAGCCGGTCTTGTTGCCGACCTACGGGATCATCCTGTACCAAGAACAGGTGATGCAGATCGCTCAGGTGATGGCCGGCTATACCTTGGGTGAGGCGGACATGCTGCGCCGCGCCATGGGTAAGAAAAAGCCCGAGGAGATGGCCAAGCAACGCGGCGGTTTTATTGAAGGCTGCTCGAATAATGGCATCGACCCGAACCTGTCGGGCAACATCTTCGACCTGGTAGAAAAATTCGCCGGCTACGGTTTTAACAAATCTCACTCGGCTGCTTATGGGCTGGTGTCTTATCAGACCGCTTATCTCAAGGCGCATTACCCATCGCCTTTTATGGCGGCGGTGCTGTCGGCGGATATGCACAACACCGACAAGGTGGTGACCCTGATCGAGGAATGCCGCAGCATGAAGCTGCGCCTCGATGCGCCGGATGTGAACAGCTCCGAGTTTAAGTTCACCGTTAATGACGATGGCCGGATCGTTTACGGTTTGGGCGCGATCAAAGGCGTGGGCGAGGGGCCGGTGGAGGCCATAGTCGAGTCGCGCCAGGCCGGGCCGTTCAAGGATTTGTTCGATTTCTGCGCGCGGGTCGATCTCAAACGCATCAACAAACGCACCACCGATGCCTTGATTCGCAGCGGCGCGCTGGACCGTCTCGGGCCGTACTTTTACGATGAAATAAAAGCTTATCAGGCCAATATCGACCGTAATCGCGCGGTGTTGTTATCGGCGATGGAAGAGGCGATTCAGGCGGCTGAGCAAACCAGTCGCAGTCACGCCAGCGGTCATATGGACTTGTTTGGCGGGGTGTTCGCCGATGCAGAAGCGGATGTTTACGCCAAGCACCGTAATGCGCGCGAATTGCCACTCAAAGAGCGTTTGCGCGGCGAGAAAGAAACCCTCGGCCTGTACCTGACCGGTCACCCGATTGACGAATACGAGGGCGAAATCCGCCGCTTTGCCCGTCAGCGGATTATCGATCTCAAGCCGGCGCGTGGTGACCAGACCGTCGCTGGCCTGATCGTCAATCTGCGGGTGATGCGCAACAAAAAGGGCGACAAGATGGGCTTTATCACCCTCGATGATCGCTCCGGGCGGATTGAAGCCTCGTTGTTTGCTGAGGCGTTTAACGCCGCCCAAGCCTTGCTGCAAACCGATGCCATGGTGGTGGTGGAGGGCGAGGTCAGTAATGACGACTTCTCCGGCGGCCTGCGCTTGCGCGCCAAGCGGGTGATGAGCCTAGAAGATGCCCGCACCGGCCTGGCTGAAAGCCTGCGGATTAAAGTGGCCAGTAGCGCCTTGCAGGGCGACCGGCTGCGCTGGCTGGGGCAGCTGTGCGAGCGCCATCGCGGCGAGTGCCCGATCACTCTGGATTACACCGCCAGCGAGGCCAAGGCCGTGTTGCAGTTTGGTAATGACTGGCGAATTGATCCGACCGATAGCTTGATTCAGGCGTTGCGTGACCAGTTCGGGCGCGACAACGTCTTTCTCAACTATCGCTAACTTTAGACGCTTAAGCTGCGCTAACAGCCAGCAGCACGGCTTGCAGCTAGGCTTGAGCGCTGAATGTTTATTCTCGACCTGCAGGCGTCTGATCCTTTAAGGTTAAGCGCTTGCAGACACCGCTCCCCGGCCGCGTGGCCGTCGACGCCAGATGGAAATTTATGAACCCGAATTTTCTCGATTTCGAACAGCCGATTGCCGACCTACAAGCCAAAATCGAAGGCCTGCGCCTGGTGGGCAATGACAACGCACTGAATATCGGCGATGAAATTGCGCGCCTGCAGGACAAGAGCCAAACCCTGACTGAAACCATTTTCAGCAACCTGACCAGCTGGCAAATTGCCCGTTTGGCGCGGCATCCGCAGCGGCCTTACACCCTCGACTACATCGGCCACATTTTTAGCGAGTTCGATGAGCTGCACGGCGATCGGCATTTCTCCGACGATCCGGCGATTGTTGGCGGGATTGCCCGTCTGGACGACGAGCCGGTAATGATCATCGGCCACCAGAAAGGCCGGGAAATCCGCGAAAAAGTCCGTCGCAACTTCGGTATGCCGCGTCCCGAGGGCTATCGCAAAGCCTGCCGGCTGATGGAAATGGCCGAGCGCTTCAAAATGCCAATCCTGACCTTTATCGACACGCCGGGTGCCTATCCCGGTATCGATGCCGAAGAGCGCGGTCAGAGTGAAGCGATTGCCTGGAACCTGCGGGTAATGTCGCGCCTGAAAACTCCGATTATCGCCACTGTGATCGGTGAGGGCGGCTCCGGCGGCGCCCTGGCGATTGGCGTGTGCGACAGCCTGAACATGCTGCAGTATTCGACCTATGCGGTGATCTCCCCGGAAGGCTGCGCCTCGATTTTGTGGAAGACCGCCGACAAAGCCCCGGACGCCGCAGAAGCCATGGGCATTACCGCCGAGCGTTTGAAGGGCCTGGGGATTGTCGACAAGGTGATCGGCGAGCCACTGGGCGGCGCCCATCGCGCCCCAGAAGTGGTGGCCGAGTCGATTCGCAAAGAGCTAGCGCACCAACTCAAAGCGCTGAAAAAACTCGATACCAAGGCGCTGCTGGCCCGTCGTTATGAGCGCCTGATGAGCTACGGCATCGCTTAAGTTTCAGCGCTAAGCGATTCGAATGGCGTACTCGCTCAGGCAGTACGCCATTTTTTCTTGTCTCCTTGTCGGTGGCCTGGTCATAGGCTTTTGGGCCTGTACGATTACTCATAAGCGGTTAAATGCTGATGTCCCTAGAAGCCCAATTACTGGTGGCGCTATCCGCCTGGCGCAGCGCGCCGGCCTGGACTGTGGCTTTTTCCGGTGGGCTCGACTCCACGGTGCTGCTGCATCTGTTGGCTGGTTTGGCGCAGCGCGAGCAGTTACCGCCGCTGCGCGCCATCCATATTCAGCACGGTTTGCAGGCGGCCGCTCTGGCTTGGCCGGCCCATTGTCAGCGAGTCTGTGCGGCGCTCAAGGTGCCCTTGTTGCAGCGTGACGTGCAGGTGCAGCCTGGCGCCAGCCTTGAGCAAGCCGCCCGTGATGCGCGCTATGCAGACTTTGCTGAGTTGCTGGGGGCGGATGAAGTGCTGTTGACCGCCCAGCATCGCGACGATCAAGCGGAAACCCTGTTGTTTCGCTTATTGCGCGGCGCCGGAGCACGCGGTCTGGCGGCCATGCCGTCGAGTCGGCCGCTGGGGGCTGGACACTTGGTGCGGCCATTGCTGGCGGTGTCGCGCGTCGAGCTGGAAAACTATGCCCGCGCCAACGGACTGGACTGGGTGGAAGATCCGTCAAATTGCGACGAGCGCTTTTCCCGCAATTATTTACGTCGGCAGGTGCTGCCGTTGCTCACTCAGCGCTGGCCGCAAGCCTTGGCCAGCATGGCTCGCAGCGCCGCGCACCTAAGAGAGGCGCAAGCCTTGCTGGATGAGTTGGCGCAGGCTGATCTGGCGGCCATTGACGAGGCTGCGCCTTTTGCCTGGTTGCCACTGCCATCTTTGCCTATGGCTCCGTTACTAACCTTGTCTGCCGCCCGTCAGCGCAATCTATTGCGCCACTGGTTGGCGCCCCTGACGCCCTTGCCCGACAGCGATCATTGGGCTGGCTGGACCTCGCTGGTAAATGCAGCTGTGGATGCCGCGCCGGTTTGGCGTTTGGCCCGTGGTGAGTTGCGACGAGCCGACGGCCGGTTGTGGTGGTTGTCCGGCCCTTGGTTGCAGTCATTGCAACCTATTGATCTGCCGTTAATGGCTGCTAAGCAGTTGTCACTGCCCGGCAATGGTCATGTTTATTTGCTGGGGCAGGCGCCTGAGGGCGCATTGCAGGTGCGTTATCGCGAAGGCGGCGATGTGCTGCGCCTAGCCGGGCGAGGGCGCCGCGATCTAAAACGTCTGCTCAATGAGGCTGGCGTACCGGCATTTTTGCGCTGCCGTCTGCCGCTGCTGTATCGGGGTGAAGAGCTGTTGGCGGTGGCCAATGCGCCGCAGTTAAGTGTTGCCGAACCGGAGACTTGGCAATTTGTCTGGCAGGTGCCGACGAATGACCAGTGTTTGAGCTGAAAGGCCCTTTCCGGTAGACTACTCTCCCGTCTTATTACAGCTTTTGCTGACTCCTTTGGAATCGGCA
>JAIERD010000381.1 GCA_019747155.1 Pseudomonadaceae bacterium | reverse complement strand
GCAGGCCATCGCCGAAGGTTTCGCTGGAGAGAAACATATATTCCAGCAGCAGGCCGTGGAACGCCGGCAGGTGCTGGGCCAGATGCAGCCCAACATGTTCCTCGCCACATTCCTCGGCGGCGGCTTTCCAAAACAGTACCTGCGCCATGTGCGGGTAACGCCCGCTGGGCAGCACGCCCTCGGGCAGGCCGAGGCGTTTGAGCACCCGGTCGGGATTGGCGCCACTGGCGCGCAGTGCATCGAACGCTAGACGCATCAGCGCCACATCATCGGTCAGGTCACGCATGTTAAAGATTCTTGTTTTGGCTAGGGCGCGGCCATCTTATGCAGCTTTAGCGCCGTGGCTCAAGGTCCGATTGGCTTTGCCGGCCGATTGACTGGCTTGCCAATCGGCCTTGCCCCACGGCCAATGCCGCTGCGGCGCAAGTCGCTAAGCTGCAAGCGACATTTCCCCAGGAACTTATCTATGCCCAGCCAATGGCGCGACCTTTCCAGCCCTCCAGCCCTGCCCGGTTTGTTTCTACGCGCCGCGCTGCGCCGTGGGATTCGTGGCAAGCAACTGCCCGACCTGGGCTTGCGCTGTGAGCTAAGCGTCGACCCCCAGCACCTGGCGCGCTACCGCCAGGTTTGTGGGCTGGCCGACAGCGCCTATCTGCCGGCGGCCTACCCGCACATTTTGGCCTTCCCGCTGCAGATGCAATTGCTCACTGATCCGGCCTTTCCGCTGCCCCTACTGGGCCTGGTGCATGTGGAAAACCGCATCCGCGTGCTGCGCCCGCTCGGCGGCTTGGGGCCATTCACCGTCAGCGTGCAACTGGGCCAGTTGCAACCGCACAGCAAAGGTGCGGTGTTCAGCCTGATTACCCGTCTGGAAGACCAGCTCGGGCTGCTCTGGGAAGGCGAAAGCCGCATGCTCTGCCGTGGTTTACAGCTGCCGGGCGTCGCCGCGCACCAGCCAACTGCTGCGCCGCTGCCGCTTAAGGAACTGGCGACCTGGAGCGCGCCCGCCGACACCGGCCGCCGATACGCACGAGTGGCCGGCGACTACAACCCGATCCACCTATACGCGGCCACGGCCAAGCTGTTTGGCTTCCCGCGCGCCATCGCCCACGGCCTGTGGCACAAGGCCCGCGCCACGGAAGAGCTGGCCAAACACCTGCCCATTAGCGGTTATGAATTGGCGGTGCGCTTTCAAAAACCACTGCTATTGCCCGGCACCGTCAGCTTGCTGGCCAGCGCCCCGGCGGCCAATGGTCAGCTGAGTTTGCAGGGCGCCGATGGCGGCGTGCATATGAGCGGCCAGTGGCAATCGCTCGGCAACGCCGGCTAACCACAAAGACAACAAAGACAGAGGGCGGACGTAGGGCGGACTCAGGAGCGTAGCGAACAGTCCGCCATTCGCAGCGAACAGTCCGCCATTACACAGGCGACATTTATACCGGCACCCACGGCAAAACTTGCAGCGCAGCAAACAAGGCTTGAAGCTATGCGGCATTAAGGAGTGCCCCATGAATCTCAGCGAATTAACCCAGCGCCTGCACGCGATCCGCGACCAGAACGATTGGCAGCGTTTTCATAACCCGAAAAACCTGGCCATGGCCGCCAGCGTGGAGATGGCCGAGCTGGTGGAAATCTTCCAGTGGCTGGAGCCCGCCGAGGCCCGCGAGCTGTCCGCCGCCCAGCGCGAACACGCCGGTCAGGAAGTGGCCGACATCCTCATGTACCTGACGTTGCTGTGCAGCGAACTGGGCATCGACATGGAGCAGGCCGTACAAGCCAAACTGGCCGATAACGAGCGCAGGTTCGCGGTATGAGCGCCCCAGACGACCGGCATTTCGACCAACTGGCGACCCGTTTCGCCGAGAAGATTTACGGCGGCGCCAAGGGCGCGATTCGCCTCGCGGTGCTGCAGGCCGACTTGCTCGAAGTGCTGCCCCAGCGCCCGCTGCGGGTATTGGATATTGGCGGCGGTCTGGGCCATATGTCGTTGTGGCTGGCCGAACAGGGCCATCAGGTGACCTTCAGCGAGCCGGCCGCGCCGATGCTCGAAGGCGCCCGCGAGCGCTTTGCCGCCGCCGGGCAAAGCGCCACTTTTATTCAGGCCTCTTGGCAGGAACTAGGCGCGCAACTGAGCGAGCCCTTTGACCTGGTGCTCTGCCACGCGGTGCTCGAATGGCTGGCCGAGCCGCAAAGTATTTTGCCGCTACTGCACCAGCTGACCGCCAGCGATGGCTGGCTGTCCCTGGCCTTTTACAACAAGGACGCGCTGATTTACCGCAACCTGCTCAAGGGGCATTTCCGCAAATTGCGCGAGCAGAGCTTTGCCGGTGAAAAACAAAGCCTGACCCCGCAACAACCCCTCGACCCGCGCGAACTGGCCGAGCAACTTAGCGGCCTCTGGACAGTCGAAAACCAAAGCGGCGTGCGCGTTTTTCACGACTACATGCCCCACGACTTTCAAGTCAAAACAGCCAGCAATAACCTGGCGCAGCTGATCGAAATGGAGTTGGCCTACCGCCGTCATCCAAGCTTTGCCGGCCTGGGCCGCTACCTGCATTGGCTGTGTCGGCCGGCACCGGCGAAGAAACCATGAACATCACTCTGTATTCGTTATGGCTTGAAGATGCGTACAGCCCCCTGTAGGAGCCAGCTTGCTGGCGATCCAGATTCAGCGAAAGCATCGCGAGCAAGCTCGCTCCTACAGGTTTTGCATGTTGACCGCTACCTGCGGCCTTTAACCCATAACGAGTACATAGCCATGACCCTGCGCATCCTGCTGCTCGGCACCAGCCTGACCCTGCTGGCGGCATGCCAAGGGCAGAGCCAAAACCCTTACAGCGCCCAATCGTTGCCAATGCCGCCGGCACCGGCCGCTGCCGCGCAAACCTTCGACCGCAGCGGCTACCCGGCCGCCGCGCGCGATTACGGTCGTTACCACAGCTGGGCCTGGCAGGCCGGGCAATTACCCAGCGGTGCTGGCTGGGCAGACTCGGCGCAGATCGCCGAGATGCTCACCGACAGCCTCGACCAGCAAGGCCTGCGCCCCGCGCAACAAGGCGCCAAGCCTGACCTGCTGGTGAGCGGCAACGTGCGCATGGAGCGCCGCCAGGTCCAGGACTACGACCGCAGCGGCGCCTACTATGGCAACAGCCCCTACGGCAACACTTACGGCATGGGCGGCAGCGTGCCCATGCGCCGCACCTATGAGCAAAACGTGCTGATCGTTAATCTGCAGCTGACCGAAGCCGCCAGCGGCCAAAGCATCTGGAGTGACAGCGCCGAGAGCATCAGCGTCGATGACCAAGCTGAACGCAGCAAGCTGCTGCGCAAAACCATTCAGCAGGCACTGAGCAGCTACCCACCGAATTAAGCAGCCATGCAAGCGACCCAGGCGTGCGCGATGGGTATCGTTACACTCAACCCATCCTACGTGCTGCGCACCGGGCTGATCTGGCTGAGTGACCGAATCAACAAAGTGCTGGGGCCACGGCTGAAATTGCACTAAGCCCTCACGCTTTAACTCGAGGCTATAGAAGCAGGCGGACGTAGGGCGGACTCAGGAGCGCAGCGAACAGTCCGCCATGTTCGGCACAGCCCACCATTTCCACCGAGTGCGCAGCTGGCGTACTGCCTTCGGCGAGTACACCCTACGTAACGGCCCTACCCATTGATCACCGAAACGGCGGCTCGTCGAAGCTGCGCAGCTTGCGCGAATGCAGAGTGTCGAGCTGGCTGCGGAGTAAATCCAGTGCGGCCAGGCCGATCTGTAAGTGCTGGCTGACCGCCCGCTCGTAGAAGGCCCCAGCCGCACCGGGCAGTTTGATTTCGCTGTGCAGCGGTTTGTCCGACACGCACAGTAACGTGCCGTAGGGCACCCGCAGGCGATAGCCTTGGGCGGCGACTGTGCCGCTTTCCATGTCCACCGCCACCGCCCGGGCCAGGTTGATCAATGGCCGTTCCTGGGCCCAGCGCAGCTCCCAATTGCGGTCGTCGTAGGTCAACACGGTGCCGGTGCGCAGGCGTTTTTTCAGCGCCTCGCCACGCTCGCCGGTGACCTGTGCTGCCGCTTCTTGCAGCGCCTGCTGCACCTCGGCCAGGGCCGGAATCGGGATATTGGTCGGCAGCACCCGGTCGAGAATGCCGTCGCGGCGCATATAGGCGTGGGCCAGCACGTAGTCGCCGATGGTTTGCGATTGGCGCAGGCCGCCGCAGTGGCCAATCATCAGCCAGCAATGCGGACGCAGCACCGCCAGATGGTCGGTGATGTTTTTTGCGTTGGAGGGGCCAACGCCGATATTCACCAGGGTCACGCCACGCCCGCAGGCGGAAATCAGGTGATAGGCCGGCATTTGGTAGCGATGCCAGACCACGCCGTCGATGATCGTCTTCATCTCGTCTTCAGTCATGCCGCGCTCGACCAGCACATTGCCGGGCAACACCATGCGTACATAGCGCGAGTCGTCGCGCAGCAATTGCAGACCATGCAGGATGAACTGGTCGACGTAGCGGTGGTAGTTGGTCAGCAGAATCCACGGCTGCACATGCCGCCAATCACTGCCGCTGTAGTGCTGCAGACGCTTGAGGGAGAAGTCCACTCTTGCCGCATCAAACAGCGCCAGCGGCATCGGGTCGGCGTCCTGCCAGTCATACAGACCATCGGCCACGCCATCAGTGGCCGCCGACAGATCGGTGCTGGGGAATACCCGCGCCAATTCGGCCGCCGTGACCCCGGAGCCGGCCAACTCATCGCCATGCTCGACCACGTAGGGATAGGGAATATTTTGCTCGCTTAAACCCACCTCGACCGTCACGGTGAAGTCCGTCATCAGCGGCCCGAGCTGATCCATCAAGTAGCCGCGAAACGCTTCCGGGTAGGTCACGGTCACGCTGTAAGTGCCGGGGTTCTGCACCTTGGCATAGGCGCGGGTGGTGCTCGGCACCTCACCCACGCACTGGTAAATCAGCCGCAGCAGCGGGTAGCGAAACTCGCGGTACTGCTCAGCGCTGGGCTGCTCGCGGGTTTTCAAATAGTGCTTGAGCGCCTGACTCAGCGCCGTGCAGGCCTGAGTGTGGAGTGCGGCCAAACGGTCCACCGCCTCACTGGGGCTGTGAACTTGAACAAACGCATCTGTTGCAACTGCCATAACCCTATCTCCAGCCAATCTATGGCCTTATCTTGCCTGCGCCTGTGTGACAACGATAGCGGTGCACTCGACCAACCCGCGCCAGCGCTCTGCCGCGCGTTAAGTATCAGACAATCTTGGCCGTACGATCAGTCGCTAACCGTCCTGCGTCAACATGTCCACGACAGCCAATTGCCCGGCGTTCACGGCAAGGACTAGACTGCCTAGCATGAACGCTATTAGTCGCCGCTGCCTGATTCTGCTGCTCTGCCTGCTACTGCCATTAAACGCGCTGGCCGGCTTGGCCGCGCCTCGCACGCCTTGCCCAATGCAAGCCGCCGGCATGACGATGAGCAACACCCAGCAAAAACCAGATTGCTGCCAGCAAAACGAGAGCGGCAAACTAAGCTGCAAAACCAGCCAACACTGCCAATCCGCCAGCCTGTTACCGCTGGCGCTGGCCACCCCCGCGGCATTGCGATTGAGCCGTCCGCTGCTCATCACGGCCAGCCCTGAATTCCTCCCAAGCCAGAGCGCTAACGGCGTCTGGCGACCTCCGCGCAACTAACTTCGCCCCTGATCTGAACCCCATCCACTGACTGGCGGATGGCGTCTGCGCATGCCTGCGGGTGATGCGCGGCGTGAAGTGGTATAGCCGCGGAGTAATTTCAATGAAGCCCTTACATCAGCATTGCGCATGGCTGCTGACGAGCCTGTGCGCCAGCCTGCCAAGCACGGCGTTGGCGCTGTCGTTTGCGCAAGCGCAGCAGTTGGCCACGCACAACGCTCCAGCGCTGACCGCGCAGGCAGCCAAACTCGAGGCGGCCAGCCACAGCGCCATGGCTGCCGGCGAACTGCCCGATCCGCAGTTGATTCTCGGCCTGCAAGACGTGCCCATCGAAGGCAATGACCGCTGGAGTCTGCAGCGCGACGAGTTCACCTCGCGCACCCTTGGCCTGCGGCAAGACATGCTCAATGGCGACAAACGTCAGGCACGCGTCGCCACGGCGCAAGCCGGCATCGACAGCGCCGCCGCCGAGCTGCAGGTCGAGCGCCTGCAGGTGCGCCTGGCCACCGCCCAAGCCTGGATCGCCAGCTACACCCAGCAGCGCAAACTGACCCAGTTCGAGGCATTTTTTGCCGACAACCGCCTGTTCGCTGCCGCCGTGCGCGCCCAACTGGCAGGCGGCAGCGGCCAGGCCAGTGACCTGCTCGCCCCCCAGCAAGAAGCTGCGCTGCTGGACGAGCAACGCGACGAGTTGCTGCAGCAACAGGCGCTGGCACGGGCGGCCCTCAAACGCTGGATCGGCCCGGATGCCAGCCAGCCGCTGACCGGCGCCCTGCCGCACTGGCGCATCGACCCAGCGGATTATTCCCAAGCCGTGCAACAGCATCCCGAACTCGCCGCCTTTGCGCCGCTGACGCGCCAAGCCGAAGCCCAGGTGCGCGAGGCCCAGGCCGAGAAAAACTCTGACTGGAGCTGGGAGGTTGATTATCAAAAGCGCGGCCGCGACTTTGGCGACATGGTCAGCCTGCAGCTGAGCGTTGATCTGCCGTTGTTTGCCAGCTCACGGCAAGACCCGAAAATTGCCGCCCGCCTGGCCACGGTCAATCAACTGGAGGCCGAGCATGAGGTCAAACTGCGCGAGCGTGGGCAACAACTGGAAGACGACTTGGCCGAGTACCAGCGCCTGGAGCGAGCGGTCAAGCGCAGCCAGGCGACCCTGCTGCCATTGGCCGAGGAAAAGGTCCGCCTGCTACTGGCCAGCTACAGCGCCGGCAACAGCGAACTGAGCGACCTGCTCCAGGCCCGCCGCGAGCTGATCCAAGCCAAGCTCAAGCAGCTCGATCTGCAAGGCCTCAGGGCCCTGACGGCGACACGTCTGCAGTTTAATTACGGCGAGCACAGCGAGCGTAGGGTGGGCTTCAGCCCACCGTCTCTCGACAACGAAATTGGTGGGCTGCAACCCAGCCTACAAAGCCGGCCGGCAACAGCTAACGGGTACAACGAATTTAATTACGGCGAGCACAGTGCGGGCGAGTCCAACATTGAGGAGCAGCGCCGATGAACACCTCCGGTTACCAAACCCCGCTACTGATCGGCCTGCTGCTGCTCGGCGGCGCCACGGCCGGTTACTGGCTGGCGACGCAAAGCCACACGGCAGTCGCGCCAGCGCACCTAGACAGCCCCGGCACGGCCGCACCAAGCGAGCGTCAGCCGCTCTATTGGTACGACCCGATGTACCCGCAACAGCGCTTCCCCGCCCCCGGCAAATCGCCCTTTATGGACATGCAGCTAGTGCCGCGCTACGCCGAGCCAGCGGCCGATAACACGGCCGGCACCGTGGCGGCCGAACCGAGCATGCAGGTTGCAGCGGGCATTCAGCAAAACCTCGGCATGCGCCTGGCAACCGTCACTCGCGGACCACTAGCGCAAAGCCTGCAAGCCAGCGCCGTGCTGGCCTTCAATGAGCGCGCGGTGGCGCTGCTGCAAGCCCGCGCAGGCGGCTTCGTCGAGCGCACCTACGCCCGCGCGCCGGGCGATTTAGTGGTGGCCGGCACGCCCCTGGCCGAGCTGTTAATACCCGAGTGGGTCGCCGCGCAGACCGAGTTTCTCGCCCTGCGTCCAAGCCTCGAACCGGAACTGCTGGCGGCGGCGCGACAACGCCTGCGCCTACTCGGTATGCCGGCAGACTTGATCACCCAGGTTGAGCGCAGCGGCCGTGCCCAGCCACTGACCATCCTGCGCAGCCCAATTGCCGGCGTCATTACAGAGCTGAATGTACGTCCTGGCATGAGCCTAACCGCAGGCACCACGCTGGCCCGCATCAATGGCCTTGATCCGGTCTGGCTGGAGCTGGCACTACCGGAAGCCCAGGCCGGCGCCGTGCAGCTTGGACAAGCCGCCGAGGCGCAGCTGCCAGCGTTTCCCGGTGAGCGACTGACCGGCACCGTGGCCAGCGTGCTGCCCGCTGCCGACGCCCAGAGTCGTACCCTGCGGGTGCGCGTCGAACTGGCCAATCCGAGCGGGCGCTTGCGCCCCGGCATGAGCGCCCAGGTGCGGCTCAGCCTGCCGAGCAGCGCAGCGGCGTTGCTGGTGCCCAGCGAAGCGGTGATCCGCACCGGCAAGCGCGCCCTAGTAATGTTGGCCGAGGACGGTGGGCGTTTTCGCCCGGTACAGGTGCAGCTGGGCGCCGAAAGTGCCGGCCAGGTGGCGGTACTCGCCGGCTTGCAAGAAGGCCAGCAAGTGGTCGCCTCCGGGCAGTTTTTGCTCGATTCCGAGGCCAGCCTGCAAGGCTTGCAAGCCCGCGCCCTGGACGAATCGCCGGGGGCGCTTAGCGATGCGCCAGAGCCGATGAAGATGGAGACGCAGCCATGATCGAAAAACTGATTCGCTGGTCGGTGGCCAATCGCTTTCTGGTGCTGCTGGCCACCCTGTTTGTAGTGGCGTGGGGCATCTGGTCGCTGCGCACCACGCCGATCGACGCCCTGCCCGACCTCTCCGACGTGCAGGTAATTATCCGCACGCCCTTCGCCGGGCAGGCCCCGCAAATAGTCGAAAACCAGGTCACCTACCCGCTGGCCACCACCATGCTGGCGGTACCGGGGGCCAAGACCGTGCGCGGCTATTCATTCTTCGGCGACAGCTTCGTCTATGTGTTGTTCGAGGACGGCACTGACCTGTACTGGGCCCGCTCGCGGGTGCTCGAATACCTCAGTCAGGTGCAGAGTCGCTTGCCGGCGGCAGCCAAACCGGCGCTCGGCCCGGATGCCAATGGGGTCGGTTGGATCTATCAATATGCGCTGATCGACCGCAGCGGCCAGCACGACCTGGCGCAACTGCGCAGCCTGCAGGATTGGTTCCTCAAGTTCGAACTGAAAACCCTGGCCAACGTGGCCGAGGTCGCCAGCATCGGTGGCATGGTCAAGCAGTATCAGGTGCTGCTCGACCCACTGCGCCTGAGCAGTTTGGGCATCACCCAGGCGCAGGTGATCGAGGCCATTGGCAATGCCAACCAGGAAACCGGCGGCGGCGTGCTGGAGCTGGCCGAAACCGAGTTTATGGTGCGCGCCTCGGGGTATCTGAAGACCCTCGACGACTTTCGCGCCATCCCCCTGAAGCTCACCGAAGCCGGCGTGCCCATTAGCCTCGGCGATGTGGCGAGCATCCAGTTGGGGCCAGAGATGCGCCGGGGGATTGCCGAACTGGATGGCGAGGGAGAAACGGTCGGCGGCGTGGTGATACTGCGCAGCGGCAAAAATGCCCGCGAAACCATCGCGGCGGTCAAAAGCAAACTGGAGGAGTTGAAGAAGAGCCTGCCAGCGGGCGTCGAGATAGTCACCACCTATGACCGCAGCCAGCTGATCGAGCGGGCGGTGGAGAACCTCAGCCACAAGCTGATCGAGGAGTTCGTCGTGGTGGCGCTGGTCTGCCTGCTGTTTCTCGGCCATCTGCGCTCCTCCCTGGTGGCCATAGTCGCACTGCCGGTCGGGGTGTTGCTGGCGTTCAGCGTCATGCGCTATCAGGGGATTAACGCCAACATCATGTCCCTGGGCGGCATCGCCATCGCCATCGGCGCCATGGTCGATGCGGCGGTGGTGATGATCGAGAACGCCCACAAGCGCATCGAGGCCTGGCACGCCCAGCATCCCGACAAACTGCTGGAGGGCGAGACGCGCTGGCAGGTGCTCACCGAGGCGGCAGTGGAAGTCGGCCCGGCGCTGTTCTTCAGCCTGCTGATCATCACCCTATCGTTTATTCCGGTGTTTACCCTGCAGGCCCAGGAAGGTCGGTTGTTCGGCCCGCTGGCCTTCACCAAAACCTATGCCATGGCCGCCGCCGCCGGGCTGTCGGTGACCCTGGTACCGGTGCTGATGGGCTACTGGATTCGCGGGCGCATTCCCCCTGAGCTGCGCAACCCGCTCAACCGTGGCCTGATCCGCCTGTACCGGCCGGCACTGGAAGCCGTGCTGCGCTATCCCAAGACCTGCCTGCTGCTGGCGCTGCTGGTGTTCCTCACCACGCTATGGCCGCTGGCGCGCCTGGGCGGTGAATTTTTACCGGCGCTGGATGAGGGCGACCTGCTGTATATGCCCTCGGCCCTGCCCGGCCTCTCGGCGCAAAAAGCCGCGCAACTGTTGCAGCAGACCGACCGCCTGATCAAGAGCATTCCCGAGGTGGCCCATGTGTTCGGCAAGGCCGGACGCGCCGAAACCGCCACCGACCCGGCGCCGCTGGAGATGTTCGAAACCAGCATTCAGTTCAAGCCCAAGGAGCAATGGCGCGCCGGATTGACCACAGAAAAGCTGATTGATGAACTGGACCGCACCGTCAAGGTGCCGGGGCTGACCAACATCTGGATTCCACCGATTCGCAACCGCATCGACATGCTGGCCACCGGCATCAAGAGCCCGATCGGGGTCAAGGTAGCCGGCAGCGATCTGGCCGAAATCGACCGAGCCACCCAAGCCATCGAGCAGGCCGCCAAGACAGTGCCGGGGGTCAGCTCGGCGCTGGCCGAACGGCTGACTGGCGGCCGCTATATCGACGTCGATATCGACCGTCAGGCCGCCGCCCGCTATGGCATGAATATCAGCGATGTGCAGGCCATTGTGGCCAGCGCCATCGGTGGGCAAAACATCGGCGAAACCGTCGAAGGGCTGGCGCGCTACCCGATCAACCTGCGCTACCCACGGGAATGGCGCGACTCCCTGAGCGCCTTGGAGCAGTTGCCGATCTACACCGCCCAGGGCCAGCAGATCACCCTTGGCATGCTTGCCAAGGTGCGCATCAACTCAGGCCCGGCGATGCTCAAGAGCGAGAATGCGCGGCCCTCCGGCTGGGTCTATATCGATGTGCGCGGCCGCGACCTGGCGGCGGTGGTGGCGGATTTACGCTTGGCGGTGGATAAAAGCGTGACCCTGGCGCCGGGCATGAGCCTGAGTTACTCGGGGCAATTCGAGTTTCTCGAACGGGCCAATGCGCGACTGCAATTGGTGGTGCCGGCCACCCTGTTGATTATTTTTGTGCTGCTGTACCTGACGTTCGGCCGTTTCGATGAGGCCTTGCTGATCATGCTCACCCTGCCATTCGCCCTGAGCGGCGGCGTCTGGCTGCTGTACCTGATGGGCTTCAATCTGTCGGTGGCCACCGGCGTCGGCTTTATCGCCCTGGCCGGGGTGGCGGCGGAGTTCGGGGTGATCATGCTGCTCTACCTGAAGAACGCCTGGACGGCGCAGCAAGCTGCCGGCGACCACACACCCGCCGCGCTGCGCAACGCCATCCGCGAAGGCGCCGTGCAACGGGTGCGACCCAAGGCCATGACGGTGGCGGTCATCATCGCCGGCCTGCTGCCGATCCTCTGGAGCGGCGGCACCGGCAGCGAAGTCATGAGCCGCATCGCCGTGCCGATGATCGGCGGCATGCTCAGCGCACCGCTGCTGTCGTTGCTAGTGATACCGGCGGCGTACTGGTTGATGCGTCGGCGGGCCTTGGTGGGCTGAAGTCCTGTGGTGGGCAACGCTTCGCGGTTGCCCACCCTACGCGGCGGCGATAAACGACGTAGGGTGGGCTTCAGCCCACCGATAACAGCGACGCAATAGAATGAGGTATCGGGCTTGGCGGAGATGGGCCAAGGCCCAGCTCCCTCGCTCAACCCAGCTGCGGGCTGCTGCGCGCCAGCAGCGCCACGGCATCCACGCCGCGCGGCAGGGTGCCGTAAACGCGGCCGCCGTGTTCCAAACGGCTGGCGATAAAGCCGTCGCTGACCGTGCTGTTGCCGGCCTCCAGCAGCAGTTTGGCCTGCAGGGCGATGGCGACGTCTTCGGTCAATTGACGGGCGCGGTACTGGATGTCGTCCGGGTCGGCGAAGGCGCGTTTGAGTTTGCTGATTTGCGTTTGCAGACGTGCATCGCCGTGGCCATCGCCCAGTTCATGGAATAACACTTCGAGCACGCCGGGCTCCTTGGACAGGGCGCGCAGCACGTCCAGGCATTGCACGTTGCCCGAGCCTTCCCAGGTCGAGTTGACCGGCGCTTCGCGGTACAGCCGTGGCAGGATGCTGTCCTCAACATAGCCGGCGCCGCCCATGCATTCGGCCGCTTCGTTGATCATCGCCGGCGCGCGCTTGCAGATCCAATACTTGCCAATCGCCGTGACCAGCCGGGTGAACTTTTGCTCTTGCTCATCACTTGGGCGGTCCAGGGCGCGGCCCAGGCGCATGGTCAGGGCCAGCGCCGCTTCGCTTTCCAGGGCCAGATCGGCCAGCACGTTTTGCATCAAGGGTTGCTCACTGAGTAACCGCCCGCTGACTTGCCGATGGGCGCAGTGGTGAGTGGCCTGGGTCAGGGCTTGGCGCATCAGGCTGCTGGAGCCGATCATGCAGTCGAAACGGGTCAGCGAGACCATCTCGATAATGGTCGGCACGCCACGGCCTTCTTCACCGACCATCCAGGCCAGGGCGCCACGGAACTCCACTTCGCTGGAGGCGTTGGCCCAGTTACCCAACTTGTTCTTCAGCCGCTGGATATAGAACTCGTTGCGCGTACCGTCCGGCCTATGGCGTGGCAGCAGAAAGCAGGTCAGACCTTTATCGGTGTAGGCCAGGGTCAGGAAGGCATCGCACATCGGCGCCGAACAGAACCACTTATGCCCGACCAATTCATAGGCCTGGCCAGGCCCGCCCGCACCTACCGGATGAGCCTTGGTGGTGTTGGCGCGCACGTCGGTGCCGCCGGTCTTCTGCTCCATCGGCAGATTGCGTGGGTCGTATTGGCCGGAAAGAATCTTCGGCAGCCAGATTTCAGCCAGGTCAGGCTGCAGCTTGAGGGCCGGCACGCTGGCGTAGGTCATGGTCAGCGGGCAGGCGTTGCCGGACTCCGGCTGGTTGTGCAGATAATTCAGGGCGGCGCGGGCCACCTGGGCGCCATCGCGCGGGTCCGTCCAGGGCAGGGATGGAATACCGTGTTCGATGGCGCTGCTCATCAGCTGGTGATAAGCCGGGTGAAACTCCACCAGATCGACTCGATTGCCATAACGGTCGTGGCTCTTGAATACCGGCTTGTTCTCGTTGGCCAAAAAGCCCGCCGCCATCAGCGGGCCACCGGCCAGGGCGCCATAGGCATCCAGCCGGTCTGCGGCCCAGCCGCCGCCGAAGCGCATAGTCCACTCCTGCAACGGCAGGTCGATGCGGTAGAGATTGGCGCCGTCCAGCGATGGCACCTGATTGAACACTTCATGGGTTTCGGCAAACGGCTGCAGGCTCATGGGGCGACCTCGGCAAAGGGATTAAATACCGCCAGCCAATAACTGCGGCACGCTTAAGCCAGTGAAACCGGATTAAGCGGCAACGAAAAGTGCCATATGCGCCTAAAGAGCCGCCTAAATAGGAGCCTAAATGCGAGACGAAATACCCAGGGCGATGATTTAGGCTCTGTACCCGTTACGTATTGCATCGAGCGGGAGGCGAAGTTGTCAGCGACGGGCTTCGCGTAGGGTGGGCTTTAGCCCACCAATATTGCGGCGCTCAGGGCGGTGGGCTGAAGCCCACCCTACGGACTCGGTCCTCAACACGTATGGGCTTTATCCAGTGCTGGCGGGCGGTTCGGGCGGCGCCGCCGGGCGGCATAGCAGCCAGTCATGCAGGCAGTCTTGCAAGGCGTCGAACTTCACCGGCTTGCTCAGCACCTCGCTCATGCCCGCCGCGATGCAGCGTTCGCGCTCGCCGCCTTGGGCATTCTGGCTGATGGCCAATACCGGCAAAGTCGCGCAACCGGGCAATTTGCGCAGTGCGCGGCAGATGGCAAAGGCATCGGCCTGGGGCATCTGGCAATCGATCAGCAACGCATCGGTTGGAGTTTTGCGCAGCGACTCAAGGGCCGCCGCGCCATTCTCGGCGCAGCGCACCTGGTAGCCGAGCTTGAGCAGCATGCCGCGCAGCAGCAACTGGTCGATCAATTGGCTCTCAACCAACAACACCCGGCACTCTGCCGGGGTACGCAGCGCCAGACCCTGCGGGCGCACTGGTTGCGGCAATAGGTTGGGACTGGCGAGACTCGGCTGACTGCCGGGCAATCCCAGCGGCAGTCGCAACTGAAACTGACTGCCACGACCAGGGGTCGACTGGTGCGTCAAGGTGCCGCCGAGCAACTCGATCAATTGCCGGCAAATCGCCAAACCGATGCCCAAGCCGCCATGTTCACGGGTCAGCGAGCCATCCAGCTGCAAAAATTGCTGGTACAGCTTGCCGTCGGGCGGGGTGTCGAAACCCACGCCGCTGTCGCTGACTTGAATTTCTAACTGCAGGCCCGAGTCGCTGCGCTGCAGCGCCTCGACCTGCAGGCTAACGCCACCCTCGCGGGTAAATTTGATCGCGTTATCCAGCAGATAACTGATGCACTGGCCCAGTTTGCTGGCGTCGCCCTCCAGGGTGTCGGGTAACCGGTGATTGAGTTCAACGTTAAAAGTCAGGCCCTTGGCCGCTGCGCGGGCGGCAAACTGGGTGCGCTGGTGTTCGATCAAACCGCGCAAGCTGAACGGCGCATGGCCGCAATACTGCCGGCCGGCTTGCAACTCGGTGAGCATCAGCATGTCGCTGACCATCTGCAGCATGTCGCGCGCCGAGGTGGCGGCGATGCTTTGGTACTGCGCCAGTTCCGTACTCATTTCCAGGGTTTGCATCAACTCCAGCGAGCCGATCACCCCGTTCATGGGGGTGCGCAGCTCGTGGGAGACGGTGGCCAAAAACTCGTCTTTAAGTTGATTACTGACCGCCAGCTGCTGGTTCAACCCCTCCAGTTTGCGGCTGGACTCTTGCAGGATCTGCCCGCGTTCTTCCTTCATCACATTGATCCGGTCGGCCAGGGCCAGCGACAGCAACGCCACCTCCATGGCCGCACCAATTTGGCTGGCATACAGGGTGAGAAACATATTCGGCAAGTAACCCAGCACCATCAGCGTGTAGATCAAACCGCCTATTAAAAACGCGCTCCAGGCCAGCAGAAAATAGCGCGCCACTCGCAGCCCACGGCGCCAGGCACTCACCCCGGCGGTCAGGCACACCAACAAAAAGGGCAAAGCCACATACGGCGCCAGCTTCAGCGGCGTGGCGTAGCCGATGCTGAGGGTCAGCAGGATCAGGCTAAAACCGCAAAACATCACCAGCTTTAACGCCAGATCGAGGCCACGACTGAAGGTCCGCGTACGCAGAAAACTGCGCACAAACTGCGAGCCACAGAGCGCCGTGGCGCCGAGCAAAAACGGCGGCGCGGCGTTGGCGATGCCCGGACTATTGGGCCACAGGTACTGCGCGGCAACGCCGTTAGAGGTGGCCTGATAGAGGCCAATCGCGGCGATATAGAAGATGTAATAGAGGTAGCTGGAATCGCGCACGCTGAGGTAAATAAACAGGTTGTAGAGCAGCATCACCAGCATCACGCCGTAGATGATGCCGAGCAAATAGGTGTGCGCCGTGAGGTCTTCCAAGTAGGCGGTGGGCGCCCACAGGGTCAAGGGCGTCTGCAGCGAACCGGCGGTTTGCACCCGCAGATAGACCCGCAGCGGCTGCGATGGCTGCAGCGACAAATCGAATAGAAAGCTGCTCTGTTTGATTTGTCGCTGGCTAAACGGCCAGAAATCGCCGCTGCGACTGGCCAGTTGATAGCCGCCCTGGCCATCGGGCAGATACAGGTCGACGTGATCGAGCGGCGGGTAGGCTAAATCGAGCAACCAGGACTTCTGCCCCTGGGCCTGCTGCGGCTGATAGTTCAAATCGACCCGCAACCAGTAGGCCGAACGGGTGTAGCCGGCATTCAGCACGGCGGTTTTGGCCTGGCGAAAACTCTCGTCGAGCGCCGCCGAGCTGACATCGGCAATGGTTGCGCTGCCACGAATATCCTCAAAAAACTGCAGCTCCGTACCCAGCGGCAACTGGCGCGTGTACTCATCAAAACTAACTGCCGCCGCCAACGATGGCAGCCCCAGCAGCAGTAGCAAGCACCAAGCATTCAACCACCGACCAAACAGCCGCACCACGCCGCTCATGTCGTGGCCTGCGGCAAGGGGGCCTGGCACAGCAGCCAGTCGTGCAACACCACTTGCAGGGTGTCGAACTTCAGCGGTTTGGTCAGGTAATCACTCATGCCGGCGGCCAGGCAGCGTTCACGATCACCGCTATGGCTATGGGCGGTAACTGCCAGCACCGGCAGCTCGCTGCAATCGGGCAACAAGCGCAAGGCGCGGCAGGTGGCGAAGCCATCCATGACCGGCATCTGGCAATCGAGCAGCACCGCATCGACCGACTCGCCACGCAGCAGATCCAATGCGGCGGCGCCATTGTCGGCACAACGCACCTGATAGCCGAGTTTGAGCAACATGCCGCGCAAGACCAATTGATTGATCGCATTGTCTTCGACGATCAACACCTTGCACTCGGCCGGCTGGCGCACTTGCGGCCCCGGCGCGCGTGGCACGCTGGTGACTGGCGAGCGCGGCTGGGTGAGCAAATCAAACTCCACCGTGAGCAAAAAGCAGCTGCCCTGCCCCGGCTGCGACTGATGGCTGAGGCTACCGCCGAGCAACTCGAGCAACTGCCGGCAAATCGCCAAGCCCACTCCCAGCCCGCTGTACTCACGGGTTAGCGAGCCATCGAGCTGTTGAAAACGCTGATAGAGGGGCGCCGCCGTGTGCGGATTAAAGCCGACCCCACTGTCTTGCACCTCGATATGCAGCCCTAATACGCCGTTTTTGCTCGGCCGCCGCTTGATGCGCAGCGTGACGCTGCCGGCAGCGGTGAACTTGAGGGCGTTATCGAGTAAATAACCGACGCACTGGCTCAGTTTGCCGGCGTCGCCCTGCAGGGTATCGGGGAGTTTTTCATCCAGCTCCAGGCGCAGGCTCAAGCCTTTTTCTTCGGCCAGGGGGGCGTACCTGACCCGCAAGCTGTTCAGCCAGGCGCGCAAGCTGAACATGCTGTTTTGTGCATGCAGCTTGCCGGCCTGCAACTCGGTCAGGGCCAAAATATCGTTAACCATGCGCATCATGTCGCGGGCCGAACTGGCCGCAGTTTTTTGGTATTGCGCCAGTTCAATGTCCAGCGGCAGCGTTTGCATCAGTTCGAGGGAGCCGATCACTCCGTTCATCGGCGTGCGCAGCTCATGGGTGACGGTGGCCAAAAACTCATCCTTGAGCCGGTTGCTGTTGGCCAGCTCGCGGTTAAGCAGCTCCAGTTCGCGGGCATTTTGCTGCAGCAGACCGGCGCGCTCCTCCTTCATCACATTGATGCGGTCGGCCAGGGCCAGCGACAACAGACCAACCTCCAGCGCCGAGCCGATCTGGCTGGCGTACATGGTCAAAAACGAGTTGGGTAGCAAGCCCAGCACCATCAGGGTATTGACCAGCCCGCCGAGCAAGAAAGCGCTCCAGGCGAAAATAAAATAACGCGCCACTCGCAAGCCGCGCCGCCAGGCAAGCACACCGGCCAGCAAGATCACCACCACGAACAGCAGCGCCAAGCCGGTGGCCAAACGCAGGGCCAGCGCATAACTGGCAAATAATGCCAGCAGCATCACCAGCAGACCGGTCGCCATCAGCAGCAGCAACAGCCGATCGACCCAGGGACTGTGCTCACGGGTGTGC
Source organism: Pseudomonadaceae bacterium (assembly GCA_019747155.1). Taxonomy (GTDB): domain Bacteria; phylum Pseudomonadota; class Gammaproteobacteria; order Pseudomonadales; family Pseudomonadaceae; genus Aquipseudomonas. The sequence continues at coordinate 2,495 of JAIERD010000381.1, read as the reverse complement.
AAGAAACTGCGGGCAAACTGGCAACCAGACAGGGCCGCCAAACCAATTAAAAACGGTGTCGCGGCATTCGCCCACCAGGGGCTATTGGGCCAAAAATACTCGATGCCGGCGCCATTCACCGAAACCTGATAAAGCCCAAAGGCGGCGATATACACGATGTAGTAGAAATAACTGCTGTCGCGCACGCTGAGGAAGATAAACAGGTTGTAGATCAGCATCACCAACAGCACGCCGTAGATGATACCGAGCACATAGATGCGCGCCGGCAACTCCTCCAAATAGGCGGTGGGCGACCACAACGTCAGCGGCACTATCACCGAACCCTGGCTTTGCACCCGCAAATACAGGCGCTGCGGCTGATTGGGTTGCAGGTTGAGCTCGAACAGATAATTGTTTTGCGCGATCTGCCGACTGGCAAACGGCAGCGAGTCGCCGGTGCGCTGGGCCAACTGAAAGCCGCCGCGTCCACTGGGCAGGTACAACTCGATTTGATCGAGCGGCGGATAGGCCACTTCAAGCAGCCAAGGCTGCTGACCACGGCGGGCTTGCGGGCGGTACTCCAGATCCACTTGCAGCCAGTACACCGAGCGCGAATAACCGGCATTCAACACCGGTTTTTCATGACGATGAAAGGCCTCGGCCAAGGCTGGCGAGCTGACGTCATCAATACTGACGTCACCGCGCACATCCTCAAACACAGCCATCTGCTGCCCGAGCGGGAGTTGCCGGGTGTGTTCATCAAAATCAACAGCGCCGGCAAACACCGGCGACAGGCTTAACAGCAAGGACAAAAAATAACGCATCAAACCCACTCACAACATTGCCAGCAGTCACCCAGACCGCGCCTGAGTGACTGTTGCAACGCAACATAAATTAATTCAAAAGACCCTGAGCCTAGCAGCTTCCGACTGGGCGCAAAGGCCCGGCAATACTGTCGATAGCGGCAATCGAACGCAACCACAACGGTCATTTAAATTGTCCGCCAGAGACCACCGACAGCAGGCCAAAAAGCTACCGCAGGCAGCGCTACAAGCGCCTTCAATCGAGCCGCTAATTGACCAAATGGACAGCAAAGTGTTTCAGGATGCATATCTATCAGTTACCGACATTTGCCGATAATTAATGTAGTTAGGCGCTATTGACTGACATTAAATCAAAAAAACATCACGCAGGCCTGCTCAAAAAGTCATTTTAGCTAGACATCTGCCACGATCTTATTAGGCTTGCACGTCCATTAAAAACAACGGACAGCGCCTTGACCAAGCCAGCCTGCACCACCACTCGCCTGAGCATTTCTGCAGTTTTTGCTCTTCTCAGCAGCCCTGCTTTTGCCGGCGGCTTTGCCCTTAACGAGCAAAGCGCCAGTGCCATGGGTACCGCATTCGCCGGCCGCTCATCCAGCGCCCTGGACGCCTCAACGGTATACGGCAACCCGGCCGGCATGAGCTATCTGGGCGAGCAGGTGTCCGGCGGCATGGCACTGATCAGCGCCAGCAGCGATATCAGCAACGCCTCATCAAACTCCAACGGCAGTAACCACGGCGACATGGTGCCGCTCACAGCCATCCCCTTTGGCTATTACGTCAAACCGCTGGATGACAACTGGCACTTCGGCATCGGCGTGTACGCCCCTTTCGGCCTGGCCACCGAATACGAAAACAACTTTGAAGGCCGGCGCTTCGCCAAAGACAGCGATCTGAGCGTGGTCTCGGTCCAGCCAACCCTGAGTTACAAACTCAACGAGCAGTGGTCGTTCGGTGCCGGCATCAGCGCCAACCACGCCGAAGGCACGCTCTCCAGCGCGGTCAATCCGGCGCCTGCGGTGTTTCGCGACGGCGAGTACAAGGTCAGCGGCGACGACTGGGGCTACGGTTACAACCTCGGCGTGATGTTTCAAGCCACCGACAGCACCCGCCTGGGCCTCGCCTACCGCTCAAAAGTGGATTACACCCTGGAGGGCGACGTGAAAAACACCAACATCGCCAACGGTATTGTCCCGGCCGGCAAATACGACGGCTCACTTGAACTGACCACCCCGGAAACCTTCGAGCTGTCGGTGACCCACCAATTCGACTCGCAGTGGACCGGTTACGCCGGCTACACCTGGACGCGCTGGAGCCGCTTCCAGGAGGTGGTGATCAAATCGCCAGGCAATGCCTCGCCGATCTTCCAGGAAGTCGTCGAGGAGCAAAATTGGCACGACACCCGCAGCTACGCCGCCGGGTTGTCCTATCAACTCAACAACCAATGGGTGCTGCGCAGCGGCCTGGCCTTCGACCCCACGCCCACCAACAACACCGACCGCTCGCCACGCATTCCCAGCGGCGACCGATACGTGTTCGCCCTGGGCGCTGGCTACAGCCCAACCGACAACCTGACCCTCGACCTGGCCTATGTGTACCTGCAAGAGGAAGAAGTCAGTGTCAACCACAGCGAAGCCGGCAAAGGTCACTACCAGGCCGATTTCAATAACGCCGCCCACTCCCTCGCCGCCC
>JAIERD010000575.1 GCA_019747155.1 Pseudomonadaceae bacterium | reverse complement strand
GTACCGATGGCGGCGCTGGTGGTGGTTTTGCCCACGCCACCCTTGCCGGATGTAACTACGATGATCTTGGCCAAGGTACTTCACCCCAAATGTCGATTAAACGGTAACTTTGCCAGCCAAAATGTGGCTTGGTGGTTGCCGTGTGTCCCTGGAAAGTCGCTTAAAAACGCCTTGAATCACGCTCTTTATGCGACTCTAAAAATTGGCCGCAGTATCCGTTAAAGACGGGTGATGTTCAACACGTCACCCGACAGGCTGACTTGTACCGGTTCACTCCAAAGCGGTTCGCGGCGCAGGTCTTCGGCCACTTTGTATTGGCCGGCAATCGACAATAATTCGGCGCCAAGTTGCTGGCAGAAGATCCGCGCGCTGCGGTCGCCTTTGATGCCGGCCAAGGCTCGGCCGCGCATCGGGCCGTAGACATGGATATTGCCGTCGGCGAGTAACTCGGCCCCGGCGCTGACCGGCGCCAGCACAATCAGATCGCCCCCCTGGGCATACACCTGTTGGCCACCGCGAATCGGTGTGGTGATGATTTTGCTCGGCTGCAATTGCGGCTCAGGCGGCTTCTCAGGTTCTTTTGCGCCAGCCAGTTCAATCGATCGTTCGCGGGCGCCGGAAGGCGGTAGCACAGGCAAAGCGATGGCTTGGGCGGCGGCGATGTCTTCGGCGCGGCTGGCACGGATGGCTAAGGTGCTCAGGCCATGTTGGCGACAAATGGCCATCAACTCGCCGAGATCGAGATCGCCTTCGCCGTCGGGCAGCTTGTCGAGTGCCAGCACCAGCGGCGTATTACTGAAAAAGTTCGGTGCCTGGCTGACCTTGCTGGCCAGTTGACGGTCGAGGCGGTCGAGGTCGTTGTGGCTCAACTCCAGCACGGTGATGGCCAGCATGCTGCCTTTGAGCTGAAATACGGGGTCTTGATCGAGAAGGTCGGCTTGGCTCATGGTCTGCACAGGAAGGCTGAAGGACTGCTAACTAGTCTAACTAAATAGGCGAGGACTTATAGCGATAACGTCGGCTAGCCGCAAGCCGATGTAGAATGCGCGACTTTGTTGTGGGCTTGGGTTTTTTCATGGAACGCTCTCGTTTTAGTCGATCTTTACTGCACCCGCGTTTTTGGCCGCTTTGGCTGGGCTTGGCGCTGTTGTGGCTGGTGGTGCAATTGCCGTATGCCTGGTTGTTGGCGCTGGGGCGGTTGTTGGGGGCGCTGATGTATCGCTTTGCGCGCGCGCGCCGCCAAGTCGTGGAACGCAACCTGCAGTTGTGTTTCCCGCAGTTATCCAAGCAGGAGCAGCAGCACCTGGTGCGCGAAAACTTTGCCTCGATGGGCATCGCTTTCTTTGAAATGGCCATGAGTTGGTGGTGGTACAAGCCGCGTTTGCGCAGGCTCGGCACGGTTGAAGGCCTGGAACATTTGCAGCAAGCCGCCGCCGAGGGACAGGGGGTGATTTTGATGGCGTTGCATTTCACCACGCTGGAGATTGGCGCCAATTTGTTGGGACAGTTGCACACCATTGATGGCATGTACCGTCAGCATAAGAATGCTCTGTTCGACTTTGTGCAGCGCAGCGGGCGGGAGCGGCAGAATTTGGATGCAACGGCCATTGAGCGCGAAGATGTGCGCTCGATGCTGAAGGTGCTACGCGCGGGAAGGGCGATTTGGTATGCCCCAGACCAAGACTATGGGCGCAAGCAAAGCATTTTCTTGCCACTGTTCGGCGTGAATGCCGCCACCGTTACGGCCACCAGTAAGTTTGCCCGCCTCGGCAGGGCCCGGGTGGTGCCTTTTACCCAGCAGCGTCTGGCCGATGGTTCGGGCTACAAGCTGGTGATCCATCCGCCTTTGCAGGATTTTCCCGGAGTCAGTGAAGAGGCTGATTGCTTGCGGATTAATCAATGGATCGAGCAGGCCGTAAGTGCTTGTCCTGAGCAGTACCTGTGGGCCCATCGCCGCTTCAAAACCCGCCCGCTTGGTGAGCCGAAGCTCTACAAGAAAGGTCGTGGCTAGATACAGTGAACAAAGCAAACCCAGGCCTCAATTTGGCCAGCTGAAACTCTATAAAAAACGCCGTTGATAGAAGCTGCCGAGGCAAACAAAACTCGGCCTGAGCGTCGCCTCAAAGTTATATGAGCGCGCTGCGATAGGCGGCTTCTATACTGAGCAAAAAAAGCCCTGAGAGTCGCTCATGAATCAAGCCGTCAACCCCCAAGCGCCGGTCACCGGTTTGATTCTTTCCGGTGGTGGTGCGCGTGCTGCCTACCAAGTTGGGGTGCTGGCGGCGATTGCCGATTTGCTGCCCGATCCGGCCAGCAATCCCTTTCCGGTGATAGTGGGTACCTCGGCGGGCGCCATCAATGCGGTGGGTTTGGCCTGCGGGGCCTTGCATTTTAGCGAGGCAGTGCGGCGCTTAACCGCTGTTTGGCAAGGCTTTCATTGCCATCAGGTGTATCGCGCAGACTGGCCAGGTGTGTTGCGTCAGGCGGGGCGGTTTGTCGGCCACAGTCTGTTTGGCTTGGGCGGTGATGCCCCGGTGGCGCTGTTGGATAACTCACCGCTGCGTGAGTTGTTGGGCCGCGAGCTGGATTTTACCGGCATTCATGCCGCCGTGGCCCGGCGCAAATTGCGGGCGGTAGCCGTCTCGGCGTTTGGCTATGAAAGCGGGCAGTCAGTGAGTTTTTATCAGGGCCGCGCCACCATCGACCCCTGGTTTCGCCACCGCCGGGTTGGGGTGCCGACGCGCTTGAATCTCGAGCACTTAATGGCCAGTACGGCCATTCCGTTGATTTTTCCGCCGGTTAAAATCAATCGTGAATATTTTGGTGACGGCGCGGTGCGTCAACTGGCGCCCATCAGTCCGGTGTTGCACCTAGGCGCCACTAAGGTGTTGGTGGTTGGTGTGAGCGGTAATCCGCAAGTCGGTGAACCGCAGCCAGAAGTGGTACGGGTCAGAAGCACGCGTTCGCCGAGCTTGGCGCAAATCAGTGGGCATATTCTCAACAGTACTTTTATCGACAGTTTAGAGAGCGATATAGAACTGCTTGAGCGCATCAATCATATGGGCCGTTTAATCCCTGCGGACTTAAAAGCCCGTGGTATGGGCTTGAAGCCGGTCGAGGTGTTGGTGATAGCGCCGAGTCAGCCACTGGATCAAATCGCGGCGCGGCATCGGCATGAGTTGCCCAAGTCGCTACGGCTGTTTTTGCGCGGGCCGGGGGCGACCAAGGCCAGCGGCGCCGGGGTGTTGAGTTATTTGTTGTTTGAGTCGGGTTATTGCAGTGAGCTGATCGAGTTGGGTTATCAGGACGCAATGGCACAAAAAACTGCGCTGATAAATTTTCTCGGGCTCGAGAGTCTGGCTCCCGCACCGCTGGTGGTCAGTGAGTAACGGTTAGAAGCATCGCGGATGCTGAACAAAAAATGCCAGCCTGATTTGATCAGGCTGGCATTTTTATTGGCGGGGGGTTACTCGGCGATCTGTAGCTTGCGCACTTCGGTGTAGAGGTAGCGCACCCGAGAATATTCAAACGGGGTGTTCAGCTGGCCATACTGGTAGGGCGTGGTGTAGCGCGTATCAATGGCGCGCAGCAGGCTGATTTCCAAATGTCGTTTGCTCTCTTCAGCGACATTGAGAAAGTTCGCGCTTTGTTCGCCAAGCGTATCGACCACCAGCCCGCTGGTATCGCGCACGCTTGACGGCCCGTATACCGGCAGCACCAAGTAGGCGCCGGCAGGCACGCCGTAGTAACCGAGGGTTTGGCCGAAGTCTTCGCGCTCTTTTGGCAGGCCCATGGCGGTGGCTGGGTCCCAGATGCCGGCAACCCCCAAAATGGTATTGAACATCAGCCGGGCGGTGGTGCGCATGGCGCGCTCACCTTTAAGTTGCAGCAGGCTGTTGCCCAGGCTGGGTAGGTCACCCAGGTTGCTGAAGAAGTTGCTTACCCCGGTGCGCACAAACTTGGGCGTGACATAGGTATAGCCACGCACGGTGGGCAGCATGACCCACTGATCGAGACGGTAGTTAAACTGGTAAATTCCTCGGTTCCAGGTTTCCAGCGGGTCATAGACATCCATGGCCGAGTCGGAGGCGGCGACAAAGTTATCCAAGCCTGGGATAAACGTCAGGCTTTGCAGGGGCGCGGTAAAGCCTTCGTCTGCGTCGTCGTTTGCTTGTGCGCTGTTTTGGGCGGCGTTTGCCAAGCTGCTGCCCAGCAACAGGGCGGTCAGGAAAAAATGCTTAGCCACGGAAGAACTCCAGCATGGCGTCGGTATTGACGCGGTAATCGAGGTTGCCGCAATGGCCGCCCAGTGGGTAGATGGTCAGCCGCTCGCCGAAGGTACGGCGTAAAAAGCCAAGGTCGCCAGGGCCGAGGATCAGGTCATCGGCGTTGGTCATTACCGAGATTTTTGGACTGGTTTTCAGATAGTTTTCCAGCGCATAGAGACTGACCTCTTTATCCAACTGCGCCAGCGTGCCGCCGTTATTGCGTTGTTGCCAGAGCGGCAGCAGGTGTTGCTCGGCATAGCAGCGGAAATTACAGGCGGCGGCCTTCTTGAAGAAGGGCACTAATTCTGTGCTGTAGTCGATCTGCAGATCTGCCGGGGTAATCAGGCCGCGTTTATTGATCAGGTCGGAGGTGTAGACGATGTCGGCGACCGAGAAGCGAAAGGCGCTGCCGACCAGTGAGGCCATCGCTGGAGTGCTCAGGCGCTCCTTGGAATTTTGCAGGTCGAAGATCAAGGCTTCATCGACTTCGATCCGACCTTTTGCCTTGAAGTAATGGGCGAGCCGCTGAAACAGCATGTCAAACGACGGTGGCTTACCGTTCAGGTCCAACTCAACCCTCGACAAGCGATCCAGGTTGCCGACTGAGGTCAGCAGGTCCACGGGTGGATTGAGCATCAGCACCCGCTTGAAGTTGAAGCTGTGCTTGCTGTCGTCGATCTGGCTGACAAAGGCGGCATTCAGTGCGCCCAGGCTATAACCGGTGAGGTTGTAACTGGTGACTTGTAACTCGCTGTGTTTGGCCTTGATGGCCTCCATTACCCGGTACAGGTCTTGCGCGTCATCGTTGGAGATGCCCGGCGTGGCACGCCGGGAGGCGGCGGTGATGAAGTCATAGCTGGTCGGTGAAGAGAGTTGCACCACATGGTAGCCGGCGGCGTAGAAGAGCTTCTTGAGAAACTCCGGCTTGCCACTGGAGTACTGTGCGCCGGTGCCGGCAATGATAAAAATCAGTGGCGCGGGGCCCTCTTGCTTGGCCAGTCGGTAAGGCAGGGTTTCGACGTTCCAGAAGATATCGGGCATTTTCTCGGCCCGCGCCGCTTGCAGGTTGAGTCGGTAGTCGGCCTGGTTGATATCCTCGTCGTTGGCAACTGCGGGGCGTAGCTCTGGTGGGGTGCCGCCAATGGTCGCCTCGAAGGCGTTAGTGATCGGGTAACCGTAACTGGCGGCATCGATGCTGGCGGCCTGCACTGACAAAGTCAGGGGCAGGCCCACGAGCAGCGTGGCAAGGCTTAGAAGCCGGAGCATGGGGCAATCTCATGAGAAGTGGAGGTGGCTAAGTATTCACATCGCCTAGTGCAGACACAAGCATAAAGCGGGCCGTTACTTGGGTATATTTTCAACCTTAGAGCGGCGCCTTGCGGGGCCTGCAGGCTTTACTGGCGCATTTACTTGCATCGACACGGCTGGCGGTTATGCTGGCCGGCGTTTTTGCCTACTGGAGAGTCTTATGTCACGCCGTTTGCCATGGTTTTTCTTGCTGCTGTTGTCGCTTTGGCTGGCGGCCTGTTACGGCTTGCGCTTTGCCTTTATGGAAGATGGTCAGTGGGTGGGCGTTTGCGCTGAGGCCGCAGAGGCCGCCGACCGCTGGGAATGTCAGCTGCGCAGCGGTCTGGGGCTGATGATTCATTGGCGGCTGCTGGCCTGGGCGGCACTGGTGAGTGCAGTGCTGGGGTTCTTCGCTCCAGGGCGAGTTGGCAAGGTTTTGGCGGCTATTGGCTTGTTTTTGGCCCTGCCGGCCCTGGTGCTTTATACCGCGAGCTTGGCCGTGTTTGCCTTGGTGATTGCCGCGTTGCGACTGATCCGCGCGCCGCGTGTAACTGTTTAAAGGCAGTTATGCGTTGCGTAACGGGCACATAGCAATAAAAAAGGGATGACCATGGTCATCCCTTTTTTGTGTCGTCGGTTTGCTTAGCTGCGCGGCAACCGCAGGCTGCGCCACAGCGCGCCGAGCAGCAGCAGGCTGACGGCGGCCCAGCCGATGGCTTGCCAGTTGCCGAGGGTTTCTTCATACAGCTGCGGCACTATACCGGCGCCGATCAGTGCCGCTAGCAGGGCAATCTCGCGGCGTGGCCCAGCGACCGGGCGGCACAGGTAAAACAGCGCCGGTAGCAGCAGTGCCGCGCTGGGAAAGCTGCGATAGCGGGCATCAAAGACCAGCGCCAACATCATCACCGCGCCGGCAAAACCAGTTGCTACCAGCCACCAGCCGGCCCGCGTCTGCAGCCAGGCGTACAGCTGAGCGCGTCGACCGGTGCGGGCCGACAGGCTCAGTGCGGCGTGGGCCAGCACCAACAGGTTCAAACCGATCAGTGCCGCTGCCCACAGCCATTCGGCCAGGTAGCGACTGGTTATCAGTGCCAATTCGGCCCACAAGCCGATGCAACCGGCGCCTAGGGCGGCGACTGCCGGCAGTAACAAGGCGGCGCGGGTTGAGGCCGGGCGGCCAGCCAGAATTAATGTCAGGGCCAATAAGCTGCCACTCAATGCCAGCCACAATGGCCAGTGCGGCAGGTTGGACACCGGGCCGGCGAGTACGCCTTTCTCTTGCCGGTCGGCGTCAAACAAGCCCCAGTAACCGCCGACTGCGCCTTCGCTGCTGCGCTTCCAGGGTTGATCGAAGGCTTCGATCAGGTTGTAGTGCCAGCCATTTTGCTCGGCCATATGCACGAAGCCGCGAATGAACTTGGCTTCGTTGACGCGGCTCGGCAGGGCAGTTTCACGCTGGCGGCCTTCGCTCGGCCAGCCGGTTTCGCCGATCAGAATGTCTTTCGGGGCGAAGCGGCTGCCAAAGCTTTGGCGGATTTCGCCAACGTGGGCCAGGGCCTGATCAATCCCGGCAGGGTCATCTTCCCAGTAGGGCAGCAGGTGAATGGTCAAAAAGTCTACCGCCGGCGCTACCTGCGGGTGTTGCAGCCAAAACTCCCAGACATCGGCATAGGTCACCGGCTGTTTGACCTGGGCTTTAACCTGGGCGATCAGTTTAACCAGCTGGTCGCCGGTGACTTCTTTGCGCAGTAGCGCCTCGTTGCCGACTATCAGCGCGTCAACCACGTCGGGGTTGGCGTTGGCGGCTTGGATTAACGCCTGGATCTCGATCTCGGTATCGCGCGGATTACTGCTCACCCAGGCGCCGAGCATCAGCTTCAGGCCGTGCTTGCGGGCCAGCTCTGGAATCGCCTCAAGGCCGGTCATCGAGTAGGTGCGCACACACTTAAAGCGGGTGGCCAACAGGGCTAGATCGCTGTCCATCTGCTCGGGGCGCAGCACAAAGGGCTGGTCAAACGGCGATTGGTCTTTGCCGAAGGGGCTGTAGGAGACGCACTGCAGCTTATGCGTAGGCGTCGCCGCATCGGCGAGTGTCACGGGTTGTCCGATGGCGTACCAAAGGCCGCCAAGGGCAAACAACGCCAGCAGACTGGCAAACAGATAGGGCAGGGTGAAGCGGGAGGATACCGGCATGGTCGGGCGCGCGTCTGAGGGCAAAGGCGCGCATCTTAGCGGATTCGCCGCGCCGATAGGAGGCTTGCGCCACGCAATATGGCCAGCCAAGAAATACCACGCCGGGTAACTGTGGGCGCCGCTCGGCGGGGCGGGGCAACCCAAGCTTGGGCAACTGAGATGCGGTTTTAGGTCGCGGCTGTCGTTTCTGATTGTTTCAAGGGTCGCTCTCAGAGCGCTTGTCGGGCGGGCGGCAGCCGAGTATCGAGCGGTCAGCCCTGCTGACGTGCGGCCAGCGTCTACTGCGGGACGTGACGGCGGCGTATCCAAACCAACAACAGCAGTGCAGTTGCGCGGCTAGAGTCGGGCAACCCTTTCGGAGTGGTGAAAATGAAAGTAGCAAGGTTATTAGGTGTTGGCGTCGGCGTGCTGTTGACGTTGGGCGCCGGTTTGGCCGGTGCGGCGGAAAAGCCGTCGGTGAAAATTGGCTATGTCGATGGTTGGGCTGACAGCGTAGCGACCACTCATGTGGCCGCCGAGGTGATAAAACAACGGCTCGGCTATGAGGTTGAACTCTTGCCAGTGGCCACCGGCATCATGTGGCAGGGCGTGGCCAAGGGGCAGCTGGACGCCATGTTGTCGGCCTGGTTGCCGGAAACCCACGGCGCCTACTATGACAAGTTGAAAGATCAGGTGGAGAACCTCGGTGCCAACTTCAAGGATGCAAAAATTGGCTTGATCGTGCCCCAGTACGTCACGGCGAAAAGCATTGCCGATCTGCAAGCCGAGAAAAGCGCTTTTGCCGGGCGGATTGTCGGCATTGACGCCGGTTCTGGGGTGATGCGCAAGACCGACGAGGCGATCAAAGCCTACGGCCTGGACTACAAATTACTCGCCAGTTCGGGCAGTGCCATGACCGCAGAACTGGCCCGGGCCATCAAGGCCAATAAGCCGGTGGTGGTGACGGGGTGGATTCCGCACTGGATGTTCGCCAAGTGGCAGTTGCGCTTTCTTGAAGACCCGAAAAACGTCTATGGCGCCGCCGAGCATGTCGACAATATTGCTAACCCAGGGTTGGCGGCCAAAGCGCCACCGGTCTATGCATTCCTGAAAAAATTCTCCTGGAGCCCAAGCGAAATCGGTGAGGTCATGCTGGCCATCGAAGAAGGCGCCAAACCGGCTGCCGCCGCACAAAAGTGGGTGCAAGCGCATCCGCAACGGGTGCAAGAGTGGCTGCAATAAACTTGGCTTAACTGCAGCTCTGCAGCTCGCGACATCTAGTTGAATAACCGCCCTGCCTTTGGCTTGGCGGTTTTTTTATGGACTAAAGTCCATAGCTATTGTCAGGAAATTACCGGCATTATTCAGCCTTGGGACAGCGCATTGGGGCAAGGGGTGCCTGCGTCTCTGCGCTATAGTTTCTGCGGTAACCGCCTTTCACTGATCTTGTCCGCTGAGTGCGCCCATGGCTGATACCCGCGACCGTATCAAAGTAACAGTCGAGCAGTTGACCATCGGTATGTATGTCGTCGAGTTGGATCGCCCGTGGAGCGAAACCGCCTTCCTATTTCAGGGCTTTCGTATTCGCCAACAGCAGGAAATTCTCTTGCTCGGTGAGGTCTGTCAGTTTGTCTGGGTCGATGCGCGGCGCTCGTTTGGGGCCAAGCAGCAGCTTGAAGACAATTTGCTCAGCTTGGCGGCCGAGCAGCTACAGCCGCAAATCGCCAAGGTTGAGTTCAGCCGAGAGATGCAGCAGGCGGAGCCGGCGTTTCATTCGGCCCGTGAACAGTCGCTGCGTATTCTTGAGGCCGTGCGTCTGGGGCACGAGCTGGATGTGGTGCAGGTCAAGGTGGTGGTTAAAGAGTGCGTCGAAAGCATGCTGCGTAATCCCGGCGCCATGCTCTGGCTGGCGCGCATCAAAGTCAGCGATGAATACACTGCCGAGCACAGCTTGCGGGTGGCGATTTTTTCCATCGCCTTGGGGCGTGAGTTGAACCTGCGCCAAGGCGAGCTGGAGCACTTGGGCATGTGCGGGATGCTCCACGATGTTGGCAAAATCAAGGTGCCCAGCGAGATTTTAAATAAGCCCGGCGCGCTGACGCCCCACGAGTTGCGTATCATGCAGAGCCACGCCAGTGAAGGGCGCAAGCTGCTGATGAGCAATCAGCAGGTGACGGCCGCTGCGGTTGACGTGGCCTACTCGCACCATGAACGCTTGGACGGCCGCGGTTATCCGCGCGGGCTGGATGCGCCACGGATTCCATACTTTGCCAAAATTGTGGCGGTGGTGGATGCCTACGATGCGATCAACAGCGACCGGGTTTACAGCAAGGGCAAGTCGAGCCTGGATGCGCTGCGGATTTTATTCGAGGCCAGCGGCAGCCATTTTGATGCCGAACTGGTCGGCCTGTTTGTGCGCCGAATTGGCATCTATCCACCCGGTGAAATAGTCGAAATGACCAACGGCGAGGTCGGCATCATTGTCGCCTGTTCGCCGCTAAGCAAACTCAAGCCGCGGGTGTTGTTGGTGCTCGATGCACAAAAGCAGCCCGGTGCCGAGCGGGTGGTTGATTTAGAGCAGTCAGTGCTCGATCACCAGCAGCGCCCGTATCGCATCAAAGAGGTTTATCCCACCGGCGCCTTCGCCATTGATATTGAAGTTTACCGGCGCAAAGGGCTGATTATCCCGCCCCATTTGTGAGCTGCGACCTTAGTCGCAGGGGCCCGGTTTCTACGACTAAGGTCGTCTGTTGCGTTGCTACCGTCGTTTTAGAGTGGACTCACCAGCAACCCGTGCTGCGGAGGACAACAAAAATGAACGACAGCGTCTACGAGCGGATTCTAGAAAATCCGCGATTCCATGAACTGGTAGCCAAACGCTCGCGGTTTGCATGGCTTCTTTCGGCCGTCATGCTCGGCCTCTATCTGGTTTTTATCCTGCTGATTGCCTTTGCCCCGCAATTGCTTGGGGTGCGCATCAGTCCTGACTCGGTGATCACCTGGGGAATTCCGCTGGGGGTTGGCCTGATCCTCTCGGCTTTCATCCTCACCGGGGTTTACGTGCGGCGTGCCAACGGTGAGTTCGATAGCTTGAATAAAGCCATTCTTGATGAGGTGCAGAAATGATCCTACGTCTCTTAGCGAGCTTGGCGTTGTCGGCCTTTGCCCCGCTGCTCTGGGCCGGTGAAGTGTTAACCGGCGAGGTGCAGCGCCAGCCGATGAACGTCTCGGCCATCGCGATGTTTGTGGTGTTTGTCGGTGCAACGCTGTGCATTACTTACTGGGCGTCGAAAAAGAACAACTCGGCGTCTGACTACTACGCCGCAGGCGGCAAAATCACCGGTTTCCAAAACGGCCTGGCGATTGCCGGTGACTACATGTCCGCCGCTTCGTTCTTGGGGATTTCCGCGCTGGTCTACACCTCCGGCTACGATGGCTTGATCTACTCGATCGGCTTTCTGGTGGGCTGGCCGGTGATTCTGTTTCTGATGGCCGAACGGCTGCGTAACCTGGGCAAATACACCTTTGCCGACGTGGCCTCTTATCGCCTGAAACAGATGCAAATTCGCACCCTGTCGGCCAGCGGTTCGCTGGTAGTGGTGGCGTTTTACCTGATCGCACAAATGGTCGGTGCCGGTAAGTTGATCCAACTGCTGTTTGGTCTGGATTACTACGTCGCCGTGGTGCTGGTGGGCGTACTGATGATGCTCTATGTGTTGTTCGGCGGCATGCTGGCCACTACCTGGGTGCAAATCATCAAAGCTGTGATGCTGCTGTCGGGTGCCAGCTTTATGGCCTTGATGGTGATGAAACACGTCAACTTTGACTTCGCCACACTGTTTTCCGAAGCAATTAAAGTGCATCCAAAAGGCGAGGCCATCATGAGCCCCGGCGGCTTGGTCAAAGATCCGGTGTCGGCGATCTCGCTCGGCTTGGCACTGATGTTTGGTACTGCCGGTTTGCCGCACATTCTGATGCGCTTCTTCACCGTCAGCGATGCCAAAGAAGCCCGTAAAAGCGTGTTCTACGCCACCGGCTTTATCGGCTACTTCTACATTCTGACCTTCATCATCGGCTTCGGCGCGATCGTGCTGGTGAGCACCAATCCTGCGTTCAAAGATGCGGCGGGTGCACTGCTCGGCGGCAACAATATGGCGGCAATCCACCTGGCTAACGCCGTGGGCGGCAGCTTGTTCCTGGGCTTTATCTCGGCGGTAGCCTTTGCCACCATCCTGGCGGTGGTTGCTGGCTTGACCTTGGCCGGTGCTACGGCGGTGTCCCATGACCTGTATGCCAGCGTATTCAAGAAAGGTAAGGCCAACGACCGCGATGAGATCCGCGTGTCGAAAATCACCACCATCGCCCTCGGCGTGCTGGCGGTTTGCTTAGGCATCCTGTTTGAGAAGCAAAACATCGCCTTTATGGTTGGCTTGGCCTTCTCGATTGCGGCCAGTTGCAACTTCCCGGTGCTGTTCTTGAGCATGTACTGGAAAGATCTCACCACCCGCGGCGCCATGATTGGCGGCTGGTTGGGCCTGGTGACTGCGGTGACCCTGATGATTCTCGGGCCAACCGTTTGGGTGCAGGTGTTGGGCCACGCGCAAGCCATCTTCCCTTACGAGTACCCGGCGTTGTTCTCGATGGCGATTGCTTTTAGCGGTATCTGGTTCTTCTCCATCACCGACAAATCGGCCTCTGCCGCCGAGGAACGGGCGCGCTTTTTGCCGCAGTTTGTACGTTCACAAACCGGCCTTGGCTCCAGTGGTGCGGTTGCCCACTAAAACAGTTCTCTGCGTGTGACTTTGGCGGCCCTTGGGCCGCTTTTTTTATGCCTGCAGGGGTGTGATAGCGGTCTAATGGCGCTGTTTATCGGTGTGGCGCAACAAAAGCTTGTTGCTGCCCAGCGCTTTTGGCTAGCGTTCGCCGCTTTTAGCGCGATATAACCACGCGCATAGTTTTTACCCAGGCTGTTTAGCGGCGTTTGAGCCGCGATTTAACAGGCCGTTGAAAAATGTAGCGAGCGACGGCTAGGCAAGGCGAAGTCTGCCGAGAAAGCGCAGTGTACGAGTAGTACATGAGCATTTTGAGGCTGATTTCAACGCCGCATAGTCTAGCGCAGTAGTTTTTCAGCGACCTGTTTGGGCCTCTGCTGCCGAGATGGAACTTATCTAATGAATGCACTGCAATCACCAATTTCGAGCCTGCAAGATGATCCCGTGGACCATCGCATGCAGGCCCGTCGACTGAATCAGATCGCTAATGTGCTGAGCGTGGTGCTGGTGATTATTGGCGTGCAAACGCTGGTGGCGCACAGCTGGTTGAATTCGTCCCTAGTCTTGACGGCGATAGGGGTGGTCTTGATCGGCGCCCGGCTGAACCGGCGTGGTGCGACGGATCGCGCGATGTTGCTGATGCTGAGTTCGATGGTGGCGCTGGTGACCATTTCAATGTGGTTTAACCAGGGCCTGTATAGCGGCGCGCTGCTGTGCTATCCGGTGATTTTGATTGTGGCCGGGATGGTTTCGCAACTGAGGCTGTTCGTCGGTCTGCTGCTGGTGATGCTGCTTTCAATTGCTGGCATTACCTTCGCCTCTATGGCTGGTTTGCGGGAGTTTGTGCCCTTGCCGCTGGGCATTGGCCGGATGGTCAATCTCAGTTGTGTACTGCTGGTGTGCGCCTGTGCGGTATGGATCTTGGCCAATGATTTGCGCGAGACCATGCAGCGCTTGCAGCAGGAGATTCTGCGGGTCAAACACTCCGAGGCCAACTTCACCCACCTGGCCCAGCATGATGCCCTGACCAATTTGCCCAACCGCTTATTGGCGCGTGACCGTATGGATCAAGCCATTGGCCAGGCCCGGCGCTACAAGAAACAGGCCGCCTTGCTGTTTCTCGATCTGGATAACTTCAAAACCATCAACGATTCCCTGGGTCACAGTGCCGGTGACGAATTGCTCAAGGAGGTTGCCGATCGCCTGCGCGGTGCCGTGCGGGAGATGGACACCGTCAGCCGGCAGGGCGGTGATGAGTTTCTGATTGTTTTGACTGATGTGTCTGACCTGGCGGCGATCTCCGCCGTGGCCGCCCATGTGCTGGAGCAACTGGCGCAGCCCTTCGCGTTGAAAGGCATGCAGATCGTCACCTCGATCTCCATTGGTATCGCCCTGTTCCCGCAGGATGGTGATGACTTTGACTTGTTGTTGAAGCATGCCGATATCGCCATGTACCAGGCCAAGGCCGCCGGGCGTAATGCTTACCGGTTTTTCGATCAGCAAATGAACGTCGATATTGCCGAGCATTTGAACCTCGAAGCAGGCCTGCGCCAGGCCTTGAGTCAGCAGCAGTTCGTGCTGCATTTTCAGCCGATTGTGGATATTCATAGCGGTCAGTTGCTGGCCGCCGAAGCCTTGATTCGCTGGCAGCATCCCGAGCACGGCTTGATGGCGCCCGACACCTTCATCGCAGTCGCCGAGCGCTCGGGTCTGATTGTCGAGATCGGTGAGTGGGTACTGAACGAAGCCTGCCGGCAAATGATGGTCTGGCAGGCCGCAGGTTTGCCGCGCCTGGTGCTGTCGGTGAATATTTCCTCGGTGCAGTTTCGCCGTGGCAATCTGGAAGCCTTGGTTGTCAGCGCCTTGCAGCGCTTTGGACTGGATGCGACCTGTCTGGAATTGGAGCTGACCGAGTCGATGTTGCTGCACGACTCCGAAGCCTTTATGGGCATGCTGCAGCGCCTGAAAACCCTGGGGGTTAAGTTGTCGATTGATGACTTCGGCACTGGCTACTCGAACCTGTCCTACCTGCAACGTTTCCAGGTGGATAAGTTGAAAATCGATCAGTCCTTTGTGCGCAAGCTGCAGGGCAGTGCGCAGGATCAGGCGATAGTCACGGCGATTATTCAAATGGCCAAGAGCCTGCAGTTAATCACCACCGCCGAAGGCATTGAAGATGAGCCGACCCGGCAATTGCTGGCCAGCCTGGGTTGCGACCAGGGTCAGGGTTATTGGTTTGCCCGGCCACTGCCAGCCGCTGAGTTTGCCGCCTTCGCCCAGCGCCCAAGGCTGCCCGAGTAAGGCGCTGCGGCGGCTAAGTCGCCGCGCTGATCGATTTGTCTGATCGCGTATCTTGGCGCTCTGGGGCGCACTATTCAGCCGCTTTATAACGCTCCAGGCGGCGCCAGGCCTTGGTTACACTGCTGGCTATTCCCGAGTTCTTACTCCCCAGCAAATAGGCCTAAATATGCAAAAGCGCATGATGATTACCGGTGCAGGTTCAGGTCTTGGCCGCGAAATTGCCTTGCGTTGGGCCCGCGAGGGCTGGCAGCTGGCGCTCTCGGACGTCAATGATGCAGGCTTGGCCGAGACGCTGCAGTTGGTGCGCGCCGCCGGTGGCGATGGCTTTACCCAGCGCTGCGATGTGCGCGACTACAGCCAACTGACCGCCTTGGCCCAGGCGTGTGAAGAGAAGCTCGGCGGCATCGACGTGATCGTCAATAACGCCGGGGTGGCCTCGGGTGGCTTCTTCGATGAGCTGTCGCTGGAAGATTGGGACTGGCAGATTTCCATCAACCTGATGGGCGTAGTTAAAGGCTGCAAGGCCTTCTTGCCATTGCTGACCAGCAGTCACGGCAAGATCGTCAATATCGCCTCCATGGCCGCGCTGATGCAGGGCCCGGCCATGAGCAACTACAACGTCGCCAAGGCAGGTGTGGTGGCGCTCTCGGAAAGTTTGCTGATTGAACTGAAAGAGCAAGAAGTCGGCGTGCATGTGGTCTGTCCGTCGTTCTTCCAGACCAATCTGATGGACTCCTTCCGCGGCCCGACGCCGGCGATGAAGCAGCAGGTCGGCAAGTTGCTGGAAAGCTCGCCGATCAGCGCGGCCGAAATTGCCGACTACATCTACCAGGCTATCGAGCGTGGCGAGTTTATGATTTTGCCCCACGAGCAGGGCCGCATGGCCTGGGCCTTGAAGCAAAAGAACCCGCAACTGTTGTACAACGAGATGGTCGGCATGGCCGGCAAGATGCGTAAAAAGGCTGCTTCGGTCTGACCATCCGGTGTCTGTAATCTTGGGTGATTTTCTGTCCGGGCGGACAGAAAATGTCCGGCTGGGGTTGCTGTCAGGCGTGGGGCAGGGGTAGGGTGGCGCTCCTGTCTTGACGTCAAACACTGAGAGTCCCGTGAAAGTTGCCCCCCGAGCCCTGTATCTGCTGGCTCTGGTGCTGGCGGCGATTAATCTTCGCCCCGGTATCACCTCCTTTGCCCCGCTGATTGAACGTATCGCCACTGACCTGTCGCTGAGCCGTGGCTTGGTCAGTTTGGTGACTGCCTTGCCGGTGCTGTGCATGGGTTTGCTGGCGCCCTTTGCGCCGCGTGTGGCGCTGCGCTTTGGCCTGGAACGGACCATTAGTGTGTGCCTTGGGCTGATTCTGCTGGCCTTGTTGGTGCGCTTTGAAGGCCAGCGCAGCGTGGTGTTGATCAGTAGCGCCGCCCTGCTCGGCGCCGGAATCGCGATTGCCGGACCCTTGTTGTCGGGCTTTATTCGCCAGCATTTCCATGGCCATATTGGCCGGGTGGTGGCCTGGTATTCGCTGAGCATGACCATCGGTGGCGCCTCGGGCGTGGTGCTGACGGCGCCGGCGGAAACCTGGTTGGCCCACGGCTGGACCTGGGGATTGGCGGTGTGGAGCGTGCCGGCGTTGTTGGCGCTGCTGCTCTGGGCGTGCTTGCCGAATCAGTCGGTGGCGCCAATCGGTGAGCCGCAGGCAACTGGGCTGCCGTGGCGTGAGCCGCGAGCCTGGCTGATTACCGCGTTCTTTGCGATTCAGGCCGGGTTGTTCTACACCTTGGCCACTTGGCTGGTGGCGCGCTATCACCAGGCGGGCTTGAGCTTGCTGGACAGCAATAACCTGTTCAGTTTGTTGATGCTGGTGGGTTTGCCGAGTTCATTTCTGCTGCCCTGGATTGCCCAGCGCCGCGATAATCGCTACGAGCTGCTACTCGGCTGTGGCCTGATCAGCCTGCTGTGTTTGGCCATGATTACCTTCCAGCCGTTGCTGTTACCGCAGCTTTGGGCGGTGTTGTTAGGCATGAGCCTGAGCGGCTCGTTCGCCTTGTCGATGGTGCTGCCGCTGTACGAGGTGGACTCACCCTTGGCGGTCAGCCGCTGGACCTCGATGATGCTCTGCGCCGGCTACAGCCTAGCCAGCCTGACACCGGTATTGACCGGCTGGGGCCGTGATTTAAGCGGCAATTACCAGTGGCCTTTTGTGGCGCTGACGGTCATGGCGGGGCTGCTGTGTGTGTTTGCCTGGCGCTTGCGGGCGGGCAAACCGGGCAAGGGTCAAAATTTTGTCGGTTAGTTCCTTTGCAGACGCCCGGCGGCGTGTTAGAAGGCTGCACGGATTTTCTGGAGCGACAGTGTGGAGTCTGAGTCAATCGTCTACGGCTGCATCCGCGACTGGCCGTCTGAGCATTTAGAACAGCGCTGTTTGCGCCGCGAGACTAATCGCCAGGTGTTGGCCAACTTGCCCAGCGGCGAGGCCTGGCCGTTTCTGGGTCGGGAGATGTTTGCCAGTTGCGCGACTGAGGGCGAAGGCCTGTATCAAACCCAGGTCATCCACTTTGGTGCGAGCTATAGGGCGCTGGAGTACGAGTGGCGGCTGTGGATTGAGCAGTTCGAGGCACTGTTGAAGAACCTCTACTGGGCCAGCGCCGTGGTGCACCTAGAGACCGAGCTGAACGGTTGCCATACCTTTCGCTGGGACTCGGAACGCGGCTTTCATAGCCCCCAGGAAAACGACATGCGGGTGCGCTGCGTATGGGAGCGCGAGGGGCTGCGCGGCTAAGTTAGCTAAGTAGACTTGCTCAGGCTGTGTGAAAACGTAGCGAGCGAAGGTTAGGCAAGGCGCAACGCAGCGAAGCAGAGTAACAACCAAAGGTTGACCCGTAGGGCAAGCGAAGCGCCGTCAAAACAGGCGAGGACGCGGAGTTTACGAGTTGTAAATGAGCAGTACCCGCTGCGCTCGCCCTCCGGGCCGCACTGAAGTGCGTTCAGCGGGCAAGCCCGCTGTCCGAGCCTGTTTTTAACGCCGCATAACCGAGCGCAGTAGTTTTCACGCAGTCTGTTACTCGAGCCACTCGCGCGGTACATCGTGCTTCAGCAGCAGCATGCATTGCTGGCTGTCGGGGTCGAAGGCAATTACCGCGCTGCCCTTGTTGAGGGCTACACGAACCCGTGCAACGCGGGTTTCGAGCGGGGTTTCATCACCATTGTCGGTGCCCTCGCGGGTGACGAAATCCTCAATCAGACGGGTCAGGGTGTCGGCTTCAAGCAACTCTTGGGCGATTAACATGGTTGGCGCCTCCTCAGCGCCGGGCGATGTTAGCAGCTGTAGGGTCACTGACCAGAGTTGTCGTGGCGATTGGCTCAGCTATCGAGCGCCGCCTTGTTGTGCAAAAAATGCTCGATGCGCTCGAACAACAGTTGGCTGTCGAGGGGCTTGCCGATGAAATCGTCCATGCCGGCCGCCACGCCCAGCTGTTTATATTGCTCAAACACATGGGCGGTCAAGGCGATGATCGGCACTGCCGGTAGGCGCTGTTGTTGCTCAAACAAGCGGATTTGCCGGGTCGCTTCGAAGCCATCCATCTCGGGCATTTCGCAATCCATCAAGATCAGCTCAATGCTGCTCGGTGAGCGGCGGTATTCGGCCACGGCGGCGGCGCCGTTGTTCACCACCCGTGGGTTATAGCCACGTTTTTTCAGCAAGCCTTGGGCCACCAACTGGTTGACCGGGTTGTCTTCGGCTACCAACACACAGGGGCCGGCGCGGGTTTTGCTCGCCAGGGCAGTCACCACCGCGGGCGCTGCGACAGGTGTTGGCTGGTACAGCTCCAGCAAGCTTTGCCGCAGCTCGGTGATGGTCAGCGGTTGCGGCAGGCTTTGCAGGCGCAGCTGGGGAATGTTTGGCAACTGTGCGGTTTGGGCTGGCGGGCAGAGCAGCAAAATTGGCTGGCCGAGTTGCAGGTGCCCACGCAGCGGCGCCAGCCAGCTGGTGACGCTGCCGGGCCACGGCGACATCAAGACCAGGAGTGGCGGTGTGGTGTATTCAGCCAGGCAACTGAGCAGCCGCTCCGGCGTCTGGCAGCGTTCGGTGCGCATGCCCCAACGGCTGAGCAGCAGGCCGAGGGCGTCCAAGCCTTGGCCGTCCAGCGAGGTGAGCAGGGCGGTGCGACCGTTGAGTAGGCTGCCCAGAGCATCCTGCTGCTGTGGGTGATGTTGCAGCGGCAGGCTGAAGGTAAACAGGGTGCCTTGGCCAGGGCTGCTTTGCACCGTAATCTGGCCGCCCATTATGCTGACCAGCTCTTTGCTGATGGCCAGACCCAAGCCACTGCCGCCATAACGGCGGGTGGTGGTGGAGTCGCCTTGGGCGAAGGAGTCGAACAGTTGTGCTTGGCCTTCGGCGCTGATGCCAATCCCACTGTCCTGAATACTAAACAGCAGCTGCGTTTGCTCTTGGGCATTGTTGCGCCGGCAGATGTTGATCGTCACATGGCCTTCGGCGGTGAACTTCAAGGCGTTGCTGAGCAGGTTCATCAGTACCTGCTTGAGCCGAGTCGGGTCACCGACGATGTGCTGCGGCACGCCACCTTCGAGGCTGACATACAGGCGCAGACGCTTCTCCAGCGCTTGGGCGGTGAACAGGCTGATGGTTTCCGAGACCAGCTGCTCGAGGTCAAACTCAATCTGCTCCAGGCTCAGCTTGCCGGACTCGATGCGGGCATAGTCGAGAATGTCGTTAATCACCGCCAACAGCGACTTGCCCGAACTGGCGATGGTATCGACGTAAAAACGTTGGCTGCGATCCAACGGGGTTTCTTTTAGCAGTTGCAGCATGCCCAGCACGCCGTTCATGGGCGTGCGGATTTCATGGCTCATGGTCGCCAGGAAACGGCCTTTGGCC